>NZ_JBIRZS010000003.1:0-220117 GCF_044391085.1 Paenarthrobacter sp. NPDC018779
TTCGTAGTTCGCGACCGTGGCGATGAAGGAAATGACCAGTTTCCGGGACCGGCGGGTCTCGGCGGTGCCTTCACGGAAATCGAAGTGCTTCCACAGGATGGAGTCGTCTTCTTCGTGCATGCAGATCGCGTTCTCGATCGTCCACGGGTTGCCGTGCGAATCGACCGAGTGCCCGTCGAAGTACTTGATCTCACCCAGGCAATCACAACCCAGGGTCAGGGAGTTGGCCATGTTGCCGATGTTGTACTCGCCCGAGTCGAACGCGTTCTTCTTCGCCTGCACCGGGGCCGTGTCACCATAGGGGACGACCATTTCCGAGAGCGAGGCACGGTTGATCACCGGACGGTCCACGTCGTTGTCACGGAATTTGAGCTGGTGCAGCACCAGGCCCTCACGCGGGGTGAACCCGACCCGGAAGGACCAGTCAGCCCACCGCACATGATTGCCCGTGACCTGGAAGGACGCGCCTTCGGGTTGGGTGATGTTCAACGGCTTCAAGTCCGTGCGGGGCTCGCCGACGTACTTGGGCAGGTAATTACCGCGGGCTGAGGGGACCGGGATGGCCTGGTCATCCTCGAGGCGGACCACCTTGCCGGCGTTGAGGTCATAGAAAACAATGAAGTTCTCGATCGGGTGCGCGTACGGGGAATCATCAGCCTCATCACGGACGAACACCAACGCCCGCATCAGGCGCCGGCCCTCGTTATCCTCACCGAAATACCCCACCGACCACGGCTCGAAACACACCAAATCCAGGTCCGTCAGGCCACGCTTGGCCAACGCCGCGATCACGTCCGGGTCCTTCCGGCACGCGTCCTCACACTCAGCGAACTCATCCAGCATGAACGGCGGCTGGACATTCTCCGCCAACATCTTCCACGAATCCACCGTCCCGGCCTCAAGATCAACCACAGCCTCAAAAGACCTAGCTACCGCACGGTCCACCAACACCGCGTCAGCCTCACGCGCCACCGCAACACCCGCGCGCAGATCCTCCTTGGACGGCTCACGCAACTCCACACTAATAAACCGGAACGACTCAGCCGCAGCCGGACCCTCCTTCAACACCGCCACCGCACGCGCGATCTCCACCCGCGACAACGGATCCAACGGATGCGAAACACCCACCAAAACCTCAGTATCAGCATTCAAAGTCACAACTAACTCCTTTGTTTCCTGGGAAGGGACGCCTGCTGACGGCGCTCAGGCCCCGGGAAGCGATGTGTCTATATCCCGCAGGGCCCGGTATTGCTCATCAGGGCGAAACGTACATAACGGGCCTTTGATGTGCCGGAACCGTTCAACATTGTCCGGAAATGGCCATCAAGGCCGACGGAACGGAGCGTACGAGCACCTTTGGTCCGGTGGGGCCGGCAGGTGGCCGTACGACTGCCTGGCATGCCCTGGTTTCCAGGGACTCAGAGAAGCTCTGCGATGAGCACACCTGCTGTGATGCCAGTCACCCGCATTCCTTTCATGCAGCAGAACTACGCCATGAATTTCTTTGATGCGAGCGATTTATCGAGAATTACCTGAGAAATTCTTCGGCATTAATTCCCAGTCGAGTTAACATACTGGAAACATAAGCGAAACATCCTGGCGTGCCGGGGAAACGTCATGCGGCCCGCCACAATACGAAGACAGCTGAAGGCCCTGACGGTCACATGCCACTTCATGTGGTCATGTGCCGTCAGGGCCTTCAGCTGGATTTGTTGGGCCATCTGGCCTCAGTGGGAGCCGCGCACGGAGCCAGGGAGAGTCTTTCCCGCGCCGCGCCACGCGTCCCCCGAACGCCCGCTTCCTAAGGGGTGGGATCCAGTACCTTCTCCGGCTCCGCTGCATCGAGTCGCTGCACCGTTTCCTCGGCGGATCCGCCGTTGGGACGTCGCTTCTCACGCTGGGAGTACAGCCAGATGGGCACGTACGGGGCAAGGACCAGGAAGCCTACCCAGGTTGACGTCCAACCAATCTCCAAGCTGTTCAGGTAGACCACGCCCACCACGCAGAACGGCACGTTGAACAGACCGAAAACCAGGGACACATGCTTCCAGCCCTTCGGGGCCTTGAACGGACGCTCCAAGTTGGCAAAGGCCGGGTGCTTCTTGGCCCTGACGTAGGCCAGCAGGCTGATGCCGTTGGCGAGCGTGTAGCCGATGGCCGAGGCTGCGAGGATGGCGGCCGCGTTGCCCATGGAGATGAGGACCAGGTTGAACGCACCGATGATGAGCATGGCCACGAACGGCGTTCCCTGGCGGTTGGTCTTTCCGATGAAGGCCGGCAGGTTTCCTTCTGTTGACATTGAATGCATGGCGCGGGATGAACCCAGATAGGCCGTTTGGATGATCAGGACCATTGCGGCAACCAGCATGATGATCGTGACGATCGAACCAGCCTGGCCAAAGACTGCCTGGGCTACCGGGATCAGCGGCGAAACAGCCTGGGCCTGCACGCCATCAACACCAAGGACACCAATGACGGCGGTTTGCAGGAGGACGTAGAGCACCAGGCAGATCAGTCCGCAGGCAAGCAGCGCCTTTGGGACGTCCTTGGCGGGGTTCTTGTATTCAGGCCCGTAGATTGCCGCCGTTTCCCAGGCACAGGCGCTCCACTGGGAGATCGCGAAGATGCCGAAAAGCATCAGGATATGGTGCAGGTCCCAGCCCCAATCGGACGGCCACCAGTTTCCGGTGATGTTGGCCATGTCCACGTGGCCCGTGGCGAACGGTGCAACCGCCAGGACTACCAGCGGAATCAAGGAGATGGCAGCCAGGATGTACCCGAGGATGGCGCCATCCTTCAGCCCGAACCAGTTCACCACATACAGGCCACCAAAAATCACGACGCCGGAGATCAGGGCAAGCTGGTATTCGCTGAAGGTCTCCCCCAGCACCGGGAACAGGCCGTGCAGGTAGCCGCCCACCAGGATGGCGAAGATGGCAAGGATAGGATTCCATCCGAACCAGTAGCTCCAGGCAGTGAAACCGCCAATGAGCTTGCCGATGTCGTACTTGCCCTTGAAGTTTTCATTGCGGAAGACCAGCTGTGCGAACCCAGGCAGTCCTGAGGCCTTGGGAAAAGTGGTGGCCATCTCGGCGTAGGCGGCGTTTTGCAGGAAGCCCTGAAGCACCGAAATCGCCCAGATGAGGATGGCCGCGGCAGACACATACATCGGCAGGTAGCCCAGGGAGGGCAGGATCAGCAGGGGCACGCCCAGGGCAATGGCCATGCCCTGTTTCCAGTTGATCGACCTCTTCAGATGGTCGACGCCATCTACACGATTTTCACTCATAACATCTCCTTGATGTACTGACAGCAGGTGGCCGCGCGGCATCGATCCCGGCCCGGTGGAAGCGCGGAAAACATCCGCGGACACGCTAAAGAGTCCGCGGGAAGGGGAATCCCAGGCAGGGAGGCGCGAAATGGTCACAATCGGTGGGATCCCGGGGGCGGTGAAACAACGGTCGGGCTCCCGGACCCCGGCTTTGAGACAGGCCGGGAAGTCACCGCTTCGCCAGCGGTAACGGCCCCGGAATCTGCAGGTGGTGCCGGCCGGAGATCGCCTCAACCCCGGTGGGGGTGGAAGGAAACCACCGGCAAACCCGGCACACTCTGCTCCAGCGGATTTGGCCGGTTCAACTACGAACACAGCCAGTGTGATGCGGGTCACTTGCATTCATTGATGGAGCAAAACTACGCCGTTGAAAGCAATTTCGCGAGGCGTTTATGAAGAATTAAGTGAGAAATTAGATGGCGCATTTTCTCAGCCCAGTTAACATGCTGGAAACATTGCGGAAACACATCAGAGCGCCTTCTGTGGGTGGCGAAGGCGGTCGGGACGGTGCGGCAGGAAACAAATACGGCGCCCGCGTGCCGGGAATCAACTGCGGCTAAGCGACGTCAAAGAAGCTGTCAGTGGTGCAGTTGCATCTTCTGAAGCACCGTCGCGGAGATCTCTTCGACGGACATGGAAGCCGAGTTCACGTAGGGAATGTTGTTGGCCCTGTACATGTCCTCGGCGTTGCGGAGTTCGAAGGTGCACTGCGGGAGCGAGGCGTAGTTGCTCCCTGGACGTCGTTCCTGCCGTATCTGGCTCAACCGGACCGGCTGCGACGTGAGGCCGAAACATTTGGTTGCGAACGGGAGCAACGGCTTGGGCAATGTAAGGGTGTCAAAGTCTTCTTCCACCAACGGGAAGTTGGCGGCGAGGATCCCATGCTGCAGCGCCAGATACATCGTGGTGGGAGTCTTACCGCAGCGGGAGGGGGCGATCAGGATCAACTCTGCGCGTTCCAGTGCCCGAAGCGACTGGCCGTCGTCGTGCTCTATGGCGTATTCGACGGCGGCCATCCGGGACTGATACCGGACGGCGTCACCGACGCCATGCGCCTGGCCGGGGAGGCCATTGGCTGAGGATCCGAGTGCTTGCTCCAGCTGGCCGATATGGGCGCCAAACAAATCGAAGAAGTGGCCTGTGCTTTGCGACAGGACGGCGCGGACATCGGGGCTCACCGTCGTCGAGAAGACAAGGGGCCGGGGCCCGGCAGCAGCCACCCGGTCGATGACTGATACGACGTCGTAGGCCTGCTCCACCGTAGTGATGAAGGGAATGGTGCGTCGCTCCAGGCGTTGCGCCGGGAACTGGGTCAGCAACGTGTTGCCGAGGGTCTCGGCGGTGATTCCGGTGCTGTCGGAAAGGAAGAACACCGTGGGGGCGGGCTGGGTGCCCGCCCCCACGGCATGATGGTCGACCATTTTAGACGGTGGCGTGGTTGCTGGTGCGGGCCAGGCGGAGCCAGGTTTCCGTGACGGCGTCCGGGTTCAGGGAGATGGAGCTGATTCCCTGTGCCAGGAGCCATTCGGCGAAGTCCGGGTGGTCGCTGGGACCCTGGCCGCAGATGCCGACGTACCGGCCCTTGGCCCGGCACGCGCTGATGGCCATTTCCAGGAGTTTGGTCACGGCGGGGTTGCGCTCATCGAAGGCTTCGGCCACGAGGGCTGAGTCGCGGTCCAGGCCCAGGGTGAGCTGGGTGAGGTCGTTGGAGCCGATGGAGAACCCGTCGAAGTATTCCAGGAACTCATCGGCCAGCAGCGCGTTGGCCGGCAGTTCGCACATCATCACGATCTCCAGGCCGTTCTCGCCGCGGCGCAGGCCGTTGGCTGCGAGCAGCTCGATGACGCCGCGGGCTTCGTCCAGGGTCCGGACGAACGGGACCATGAGCTTGATGTTGTCCAGGCCCATCTCGTTGCGGACGTATTTCAGGGCTTCGCATTCGAGTTCGAACGCCTGCCGGAAGGACTCGGACAGGTACCGGGACGCGCCCCGGTAGCCGATCATCGGGTTTTCTTCCTCGGGTTCGAACGCCGGACCGCCGATCAGGTTGGCGTATTCGTTGGACTTGAAGTCCGAGAGCCGGATGATCACCGGTTCGGGCGCGAACGCGGCGGCGATGGTGGAGATGCCCTCGGCCAGGCGGCGGATGTAGAAGTCCCGGGGACCGTCGTAAGCGGCGGTCTTCTCCCGGATCTGCCGGACCGTGAAGTCATCCAGGGTGGCAGGGCGGGCCACTTCACCGGCCACGGCGAGCAGCGCGTTGGGGTGGATGCCGATCTGGCGGTTGATGATGAATTCCAGCCGTGCCAGGCCCACCCCGTGGTTGGGGAGCTTGGCGAAACTGAAGGCCTGTTCCGGGGTTCCGACGTTCATCATAATCTTCACTGGAGCCTCGGGCATGGTCTCCAGGGACGTTTCCTGCAGCGTGTACTCCAGCAAACCCTCGTACACCAGACCCGCTTCGCCTTCGGCGCAGGAGACAGTGACGGGCGTGCCGTCCTTGAGGATCTGGGAAGCGTATCCGGTTCCGACGACGGCGGGGATGCCCAGTTCACGGGCGATGATCGCCGCGTGGCAGGTCCGTCCACCCCGGTCGGTGACGATCGCGGCGGCCTTCTTCATGATCGGTTCCCAGTCAGGGTCCGTCATGTTCGCCACCAGCACGTCGCCCTCCTGGAACGAGGCCATCTGATCGATCGAGGACAACACCCGCACCTGCCCGGCACCGATCCGCTGGCCGATCGCCCGGCCTTCGACCAACACCGTGGACCGCTCGGCAAGCCGGTAACGCGAAACCGATCCCGCGGCCTTCCGCGACTCGACCGTTTCCGGGCGGGCCTGCAGGATGTACAGTTCCCCGTCCACCCCGTCCTTGCCCCACTCGATATCCATCGGACGGCCGTAATGCGCCTCGATAGCCAGCGCGTGCCGGCCCAACTGCTCCACCTCGGCATCGGTCAGGCTGAAACGCTTCCGCAGCTCCGGAGCCACCGGGATGAAGTCCACGGTGCGGCCCACCTCACGGGACTGCGTGTAGACCATCTGGATGGCCTTCTCCCCCAGCCCGCGCTTGAGCACCGCCGGACGCCCGGCCACCAGCGCAGGCTTGTGGACATAGAACTCATCCGGGTTAACCGCACCCTGGACCACAGCCTCACCCAGACCGTACGAGGAGGTAATGAACACGGCATCCTGGAAACCGGTCTCGGTGTCCATGGTGAACATCACCCCGGAGGCGCCGACGTCGGAACGGACCATGCGCTGCACGCCCGCCGACAAAGCAACCTCGGAGTGCGTGAAGCCGTGGTGGACGCGGTACGCAATGGCCCGGTCGTTGTACAGCGAGGCAAAGACATCCTTGATCGCCACCAGGATGTTCTCAATGCCGTGGATGTTCAGGAACGTTTCCTGCTGGCCGGCAAAGGAAGCATCCGGCAAGTCCTCAGCCGTGGCCGACGAACGCACCGCCCAGGAAACATCATCGCCATGCTCAGCCGTCAGCCGGGCATACGCGGCACGGATTTCATCTTCGAAACCCGCAGGAAAAGCAGTCTCACGAATCAAATCCCGGATCTGCTGGCCGACACTGGCCAAAGCGGCCACATCGCCGCTGTCCAGGCCTTCCAGAATATTCTCGATCCGGGCATCCAGCCCGGATCCGCTCAAAAACCGCCGATAAGCATCGGCCGTGGTAGCAAAACCGTCCGGAACCTTCACCCCTGCAGAGGCGAGGCTTTGAACCATCTCGCCAAGAGAAGCGTTCTTGCCGCCAACCTGGTCAAGGTCGGACAGGCCAAGATCGGAAAACCAGAGAACGTCAGTCATAAATGGTGTCCTTCGTTGGGCACGCGCTGACAAGCGCTGAAATATAGGGTGATGCAAGAGTGGGCGGATCACCCGTGAAGAAGCAAACGGATGTGACCAGCACAACTTAACGCAGTCGTCATGAAAGACCCGTGACTTTGCGAATGGGCACTAACCCCCTTAAGGGCCATAAAGCACGACGGCGGCAGGCCGCTTTGGTTCCCGGGGAACCGAAACGGGCCAGCCGCCGTCGTTCGCGCTTTCCTCTGTCCGCCAGTGGCGGAGGTCAGCTGGCCGCCTTTTCCACCAGGGCCTTGATCCTGGCTTCGGTGGCGTCGTCGAGCGAAGTGATGTTCCAGGCGACCGGATGCATGTGGGCTCCCTCCTCCTGGGCAGGATTCACCACTTCCCCAAAGCCGAAGACGATGTAGTCCTTGTCCGGCTTGATGTAGCACACATCCTGGCCGTCCTTCACATAGAACGGCAGTCCCCAGCGGACGATGGGCTCCAAGGAGGGCGCGTTGTCCCGGATGATCCGATGCAGGCGTTCGCCGATCTCCCGGTACGGTGCGGGAGCTTCGCCGAGTTTGGCGAGGACTGCTGCGTCGCCTTTCTTCGTAAACATGGTGTCAGGTCTCCTTGGGGCGGATTGCTGGTCAATGGGCAGTACAGAAAGGATAGCCGCTGGGTAAATGGCCCGGCGAAGCTACGCTGCCTCGTCTTCCTTGCCGTCGAGGATGCGCCGGATCCTTGCGATGTCCAATGACTGGTTGCCCCACTGGAGGTTCAACTCGTACAGGGCGCGGAGGCAGTTGTCACACATGGCTCCTCCAAGGGTGGTCCGGCGGGTTCGACCGTGCCGGCAGCGACGGACAGATGGGGACTTCGCCGTCGAAACCCCCGGGCCCCAGTCCTTCTCGCGCGAGGTCGTGGAGCAGTTGGTGGTAACTGGAGAGGGCAAGAGCCGGAAGCTGGTGCAGGGAAGCCAAGGTCGCCTGCGGCCTGTCCACACGGAACAGGGCAAGCAGCGCCTGGTCTTCCTGGGCGTCGTTCAGGGCCCGGTAAATGCCCACGGGGCACTCCCTCACAAGCGCCTGAGCGTAGAGACTCAGCTGACGGGGTGGCGTTTGATTGCCGGCCCGCCGCCAAATGGTGACTGTATCCTCGTGGTCCACGGTGACCCTCGATTCTCTGGAATTCTATGGAACCGCCCCCCTCGCAGTCCCTCTGATGTTAAGAGTTTACAAACCTTTAAGGTCACAGTTCAAGAGCGAATTAGGTTTAAAGGTTGTATCTCGGGTATAGGGTAATCCCCATGGTCATCCCCCTTCCCGCCTCCGACGGCGACGCCGAGCGGCACTTCCAGGAGCTGCGTGCCCTTCTGGATGGAGCGCTCGGAGGATGAATTCCTCCGGCGCCAAACAAACAGTGCCTGCTGTTCCCTGCGATATCGCCCGCCTTGCACGGCGTCTTCGTGGCGCAGCCAGCCCGGGTGGACGGCTGATCATCGGCTTGGTGGGGGCTCCGGGCGCGGGCAAAAGCACTCTTGCCGAACGCCTCGCCGGGCAATTTGGCCCCGACGGCGCCGTAGTCCCCATGGATGGATTCCACTTGGCGAACTCCATCATCGATGGGACGCCGCTGAGGGAACGGAAAGGCGCAATCGACACGTTCGACGTCGGCGGGTACCTATCCCTGCTTCAGCGGCTGCGGCGCAACGACGAGGAGGTCATCTACGCGCCCGCCTACCGCCGCGGCCTTGAAGAGCCCGTCGCGGCATCCATTGCTGTTCCAAAGTCGACGACTTTCGTGCTGACGGAAGGCAACTATCTCCTGGCCCGGCAGGGACGCTGGAGCGAAGTCCGCGGTTACCTGGATGAAGTCTGGTTCGTGGAGACCCCACAGGAGATCCGCGTCGCCCAGCTCATCCAGCGACACGTAACCTCGGGAATGGCGCAGGCCGATGCTGAAGCCTGGGCTAATGGCCCTGATGAAGCCAATGCACGGTTCATCGAATCAACAAGGAGCTTCGCCGACCTCATCGTCAGGCGCCGTTAGGGTTCGCAATCGGCCGGGCCGGATTCCCGGGGCGACCACCAGTGGGTTATGTGGCGGTGTCTTCCGGGAGTGTGCTGAGGATGCTCTGAACGCTGGTCTGCAAATGGTCCCGAATGGCTTTGTCAGCTGCTGCTACGTCACCGGCTTTGCAAGCCTCCAGAATACGGCTGTGCTCGTCATCCAACTGGGGCGAAGGGCTGCTGGTCGTGGCATAGATCTGCAGGTACGCCGATGAGGATCCCCGCAGGTTGTCGATCAATTCCACCAGCTGCTCCATGCCCGACAGCCGGTAGAGACCCATGTGGAACTGGTGGTTCAATTCCACGTACCGGTCCGGATCCGTGCACTGTTTCATTTCATCGATGATCGCCTGGAGGGGTGCGGCGTTGCCTTCGTGGAAGTTGCCGGCAGCATGCCTGACTGCGAGTGCTTCCAACTCTGTCCGGATGGCGTACTGCTCGCGCAACTCCGCAACCGAGGGGGCGAAGACCGTAGCCCCCCGCTGCGGGGAATGACGCACCAATCCCTCATGCCGAAGGATGGCAATGGCTTCGCGCACCGGGGTGGTGCTCACGCCAAAACGGGCGGCGAGTTCGTTCTGGCGCAGCTTCTCCCCCGGCGCGATGCGCCCAACGGCAATCTCGGCTCGGAGTTCGGCCGCGATGGCCCCCGCAATGGTGGTTGAGCGGAGCTGACCGGTGGGTGTGGACATGGGCCAAGTATCGCAGGCAATCATTGCTTGCGACAATATGCATATTCGACATTGACCTCAAGATAAAATATGCATATTGTCAGTTTGGCGCCTGGGCAAGACCGTCCGCACAAACACCCACCGGAAAGAGTCCTGACATGACCACCTACACCCAGTCCCCCACCGTTCCCGCCGCCTCTGGTGCCGGAGACGGCCTGCCGATAGGGCCGCCGTCGAAAATCATCTGCGTCGGATTGAACTACCGCGACCACGCCACCGAGGCAGGACTCGACGCCCCAACCCGCCCGCTGCTCTTTGCCAAGTGGCCCAATACGCTTGTGGGCCATGGCGGCGAGATCCTGGTGCCCGAAGGCCTGCGCACCGACTACGAGGCAGAACTGGCCGTTGTCATCGGCCGGCGGGCGCGGAACATCTCAAGCGACGAAGCCCTGGACTACGTGGCCGGCTACCTTTGCGCCAACGACGTTTCCGCAAGGGAGCTGCAGTTCGACGACGGCCAGTGGGTCCGCGGCAAGAGCCTGGACACGTTCTGCCCCATAGGCCCGGCCATGGTCCCGGCTGACCAGGTCCCGGACCCGCAGAACCTGGGGATCAAGCTCTGGTTGAACGGAATCCTCATGCAGGACTCCACCACAGCCAACATGATCTTCAGCGTTGCCGACATTGTCAGCTTCGTCTCGCAGACAGCCACGTTGGAGCCGGGTGACATCATCCTGACTGGCACGCCCGCCGGCGTGGGCGTCTTCCGCAACCCTCCTGTCGGCTTGAAAGACGGCGACGTTGTCACCGTGGAAATCGAAAGCATCGGCAAACTCACCAACCGCGTTAAGTCTGTTCAACGTTCGACGGCGGCCGCTGGCCAGCGCGACTGAAGGAACCTCCCATGCAACTCAACGGAAAAGCTGCCATCGTAACCGGCGGCGGCCAAGGAATCGGCTGCGGAATCACCCGGCGGTTCCTCGAGGAGGGCGCGAGCGTCGCCGTCATACAACGCCGGCCCCTTGAGGAACCCCTGGCCAGCCACCCGAAAGTGCACTTGATCCAGGCGGACCTGACCGACATGGCGGCGATCCCAACCGCCGTCGAACTGGCAGTTGGACACCTCGGTGCCATCGATGTCCTGGTCAACAACGCCGGCATCATGTTCGAGCGTGGCGTGGAGGACATCCAGCCCGGCGAATGGGAACTCATGATGGCCCTGAATTTGCGGGCCCCGCGCTTCCTGATCCAGGCAGCCCTACCCCACCTCCGGCGCAGCAGCAGCGCAAGCATCATCAACATCGGCTCGATCGAGGGACTCGCCGCCAACCCTGGGCACTCTGCCTACTCGGCCTCCAAAGCAGGCATCCACGGAATGACGAAGGCGTTGGCTGTTGATTTGGGTGCAGACGCCATCCGTTGCAGTGCCATTGCCCCGGGGTGGATCGCTTCCGAATTCAGCGAAAAGTACCTCGACGCCCAAACGGACCCGGACGCTGCCCGCGCGGGGCTGCAAGCCTTGCACCCGGCCGGCCGCATCGGGCAACCGGGGGACGTGGGCGACCTCGCCGTGTTCCTGGCCAGCGACCGCGCGGGATTCATGACAGGTGAGGTGCTGGTCCTGGACGGAGGACGGATGGCGAAGCTTCCACTGCCGTTCTAGGCCCGCAGGGCATTGACTCGCTGCTTGCGTTGGCAAAGACTGGTGAACCTGTCCCCCAGCCACCTGCTGAAAGCCCGCTCACGCGGCCAGGAGGAAGCAATGTCCACCATCACCGTGTTTGAAAGCGTCACCCTGGACGGCGTCATGCAGGGCCCGGGCCGCGCCGATGAAGACACACGGAACGGTTTTACCCGTGGTGGCTGGGCGAACGGATTTCAGGACGACGTGTCCATGAGCTACGCAGGCGAGGGCATGAGCGCCGGCGGGGGCCTGCTTTTTGGGCACCGCACTTACGACGACGTGCTGGGGCACTGGACGTCCATAGGGCCCAACCCCTTTGTTGACGTGCTGCTTGGCTCGGACAAGTTCGTTGCCTCCCGGAATCAAGAGGCCACGCTGCCCTACGAAAACAGCGAACTCCTGGCGGGCGACGCCGTGCAGGGTGTGGCATCACTTAAGGAGCGATACTCAGCCGAACTCATGATCATGGGCAGCGGCGACCTGGTGCGGCAACTCCATGCAGCCGGACTGGTGGACCGCTACAGCCTGCTGATCCACCCGATTGTCCTCGGATCAGGAACCCGGCTCTTCTCCGACTCGACCCGTGCTGACCTTGAACTCGCGCGCAGCCTTGTTACTACTACGGGCGTCATCATTGCCGAGTACACGGTCAGGAGGCCGCGATAACCGCTTCGTTTCCACGCAGCAACTGATCTACTGGCGCACGCTGCAGGGCCTAACCTCCCGCCTGCCCCGTGGACATCCAAGGGCAGTGGTGTCGCGACTCCATGTGTCTAGTCCGGCACCTCCAGTTGGAAGCCGCATCGGCAGCGGAGCACGGAAGTGCCGACGCTTACAGCGGGCGTTTCCGGTGGCGCCTCCGCGGGAAGATCGTCCGTGGAAAGTGGAGCGTAGATGTTCTTGGTGTTCGAGCCAACAATCCGCATGGCCTCCCCGCAGTGGAAGTATTCGCCGGCGAAGCGAAGCAGTCCTTCCAACGTCTGGTTTCGGTTCAGGACGGCGGCCACGTCCCGGAAGCGGGCGCGGTGCCGGTAGTTGCCTTGGCATTTACGGCAAACATAGCCAACCTGGACCTGCAGTTCTCCCGGGTGCGGAGGCAACGACTCTATCGACTCGATCGCTACGTTTTCATCGGATCCGCAGTGCAGGCATCCCAAAGGCCGGGAATCCTGCGTGAGCCGGGTGAGGTGAGGTCCATTAATCCCAAACATGCTGGCTCCGAGGGCTCGGCGGGGCTGTCCGGTTCAGGGTCTGGCAGCAGGACGATCTCTTCGTCCCAATACAAGGACACCATTACTAAGCCTACTTAGCAATACCCTGTTTCGGTTATTTGGATTGGCATTCCAGCCCCTTCAGGCAATCCAGGAACTCGTCCACCGCCGGAGAGGCATTGGTGCCCCGGGCAGCATAGAGGGCCGTCTGGGGGCGCCCGGAAATGGGCCGCGTAACGACGCCTGGCATCTGGAAGCGCTGCACTGACTCCGGAAGGATCGACAATCCGATTCCTGCCGCCACCAGCCCAAGCACGGTTTCCTGGTGGATCGCCTGTTGGACCACTTGCGGGGAGGAGCCCCCGGGGTCGAACAAGCGCAACACGCGAGCCACGAATCCGGGCATGAGCCGGTAGGGAAAGAGGATCATGGGCTCGCCTTCGAGTTGCTGTGCCGCAATCTCCGGGTGAGCGGTCAAAGGGTGGGTTTCCGGCAGCACGACTACCAGGTCCTCGGCGCTGACTGGTTCCAGGCCCAGGCCGGGTACTTCACCAGGGTCACGGACCAAGCCAAGGTCCAACCCGCCGTCGAGCAGTTGCTCTATCTGTTCACCGCTGGTGAGCGGACTCAGCACCAACTCGACGCGGGGCCGGCGTTCCCTGAAGAGTCTGATTGCTTGCGGGATGGTGGTGTAGCTGGCCGAACTGACAAATCCCACCCTGATGCGCCCGCTATGTCCCGCGGCCACCATGGGGAGGTCTCCGGCAGCATCGTCCAGTTCCGACACGGCTCCTTGGATTCGGCTCCGGAAAGACTCACCCGCCACCGTCAGGGTGACGCGGCGGGTGGTCCGGTCAAAGAGTTGGACGCCCAACTCACTCTCCAACCGCCTGATAGCCACTGTCAGTGGTGGTTGGGTAATGTGCAGGCGCTCGGCGGCACGGCCGAAATGCAGTTCATCGGCTACCACCAAGAAGTAACGAAGCTGTCGAAGTTCCATGAGCATTCTTTCGATTCACAATAATAATTCCTTCAAAAATGATATTAGACGCAGCCCTCTAACGGATGAGTAACTGGATTCACCGCATCAAACATCAAGCCGAACCGCAGGGAGCACTCCATGGAATCGTTCGAATACGTCGTTGTTGGGGCCGGGCTGTCCGGCGCGGCCACGGCCTGGCAGCTGGCCTCCCGGGCCCATGACGTGGCCCTGCTCGAACGGACCACACCCGCAAATGACGCCGGCAGCTCGCACGGTTCTGCCCGGATTTTCCGCTACGCCTACCCGGACGCCTTCTACACGGGACTTGTCCAGGAAGCCAAAACCGGCTGGGACGAACTCGCCCGCCTCTCCGGCAAACAGCTCATCACCCCGCACGGCGCAGTGGACTACGGGTCCATCCGCCAACCCGAGCGTCTCGCGGCTGTCCTGGAAGTACGAGGCATCGACCACGAACTCCTGACCGCGAAGCAAGCCCAGGACCGGTGGGGCCAGATCGCCTTCGACACCGACGTCCTCTGGCACCCCGGCGCGGGCGTGATCGACGCCCACGAATCCGTGACCGCGATGGTGGATCAGGCTGTGGCCCACGGGGCTGTCCCGCAGACCAACTGGGCTTTGGCCTCCATCACCGGAACCGCCGGGAACTACACCCTGACCTCCGAGGACAACCGCACCGTCAAGGCAGGCAACGTGATCGTCGCCGCCGGCGGCTGGCTCCCCCAGCTCCTGGGCTCCCTGGCCCTGCCCGCGGGGTTCCTCGCGGACATGCCTGCCTTCGAGGTCCGGCAGGAACAGGCCTACCACTTCCCCTACATCGACGGCACCGACCCGGCTACCTGGCCCACGTTCATCCACAAACGCGAAGGCTGGCAAGCGTACGGTCTTCCCGGCGGCCGGGACGCCGGCTTCCGTGGCCAGAAAGTCGCTGAATACAACGGCGGCAAAATCCTGCCCTCAGCCGCGGACCAGGACGGACAGATCAGCGCCGAGAACCGCCGCCGCGTCATCGACTACGTCGAAAAGTACCTGCCCGGCGTCGTCCCCGAACCGTACGCGGAGACGACCTGCCTGTTCACCAACACCCCGACCGAGGACTTCATCATCGACCGCGCCGAGGGTGTCACCATCCTCTCCCCCTGTTCAGGCCACGGCGCCAAGTTCGCACCCTTGATCGGCCAACTCGGCGCGGACCTCGCCACCGGCACCGGATCCGTCCCCGACCAGTTCCACCTGGCCACCCAGGCCACAGCAGCAGGAGCCCTCGCATGACCAACACCACCGGCAGCCTCACCAACCAGCCAAGCCCCAGCAACCGGACAGGCACGACGGCGGCAACAGTCACCGGATTGATGTCCGACATCGCCCACCTGGGCACCGACCCGATCCGCGGCGGTTACACCCGGCCCGTCTACTCCACCGCCGAACTCGACTTGCGAAGCTGGTTCATCGACCAAGCCACCCAGCGCGGACTGTCCGTCGAAACCGACCGGAACGGCGCCATCTGGGCCTGGTGGGACACCCCCAGCAAGGACCGGACCAACGCCCTGGTCACCGGAAGCCACCTCGACTCCGTCCCCGGCGGAGGCCCCTTCGACGGGCCCCTCGGCGTCGCCTCCGCCCTCGTCGCCGTAGATATCCTCAAAACCCGTGGGACCACCCCGACCCGGCCACTCGCCGTCGTGGTTTTCCCCGAAGAAGAAGGCTCCCGCTTCGGCGTCGCCTGCCTCGGCTCCCGCCTCATGACCGGCGCAATCGACCCCGACAAAGCCCGCAACCTCCGCGACCCCGACGGCAACACCTTCGCCGACATCGCCACCGCCAACGGACTGGACCCACGGTTCGTCGGCCGCGACGAGAAACTGCTGGGCCAGATCGGTGCGTTCGTGGAACTCCACGTCGAACAAGGCCGCGGCCTGATCGACCTCAACCAGCCCATCGCCATCGCCTCCTCCATCCTCGGCCACGGACGCTGGAAACTGAGCATCAACGGCCAAGGCAACCACGCCGGCACCACCCTCATGACCGACCGGCACGACCCCATGATCGCCGCGTCCCGCACCGTCGTCGCGATCCGCGACACCGCACGCGAACAACCACACGCCCGGGCCACCGTGGGCAGGATCCAACCCGTGCCCGGCGGAACCAACGTCATCGCCTCCCGCGTGGACTTCTGGCTCGACGTCCGCCACCCCGACGACGCCGTCACCGCCGCAGTGGTGGAAGCCATCCACACCCAAGCGCAACTGATTGCCCCCGAAGAAGGCTGCACCGTCACCCTCACCGAGGAATCCCTCTCCCCCACCGTCCACTTCGACCCCGGACTCCAGAAACAACTCCAACTCGCCCTCCCGGACGCCCCCATCCTGGACACCGGCGCCGGACACGACGCAGGCGTCCTCTCCCCCTACATCCCCACAGCCATGGTGTTCGTCCGGAACCCCAGCGGCATCTCCCACTCCCCCGAGGAACACGTAGTGGACGAAGACGCCGAAACCGGAGCCCACGCCCTCGCCGACACGCTCCAAGCACTCCTCAACTAACTCACATGCCAGCACCCGCGCCGATCCGATCGGCGCGGGTGCGTTTCCATAGTTTCTGGAAGCAAAGTGGTCGGTCGGGTGGCTAGGCTGGTTGGATGGCGACAGTTATCCTCGTGCGGCACGGACGCACCACAGCCAATGCCACGGGCTTGTTGGCAGGCCGGGCTCCGGGAATCAGCCTGGACCAGACCGGGCACGAACAGGCCGCCCTGACCGGCGAGCGGCTCGCGGCTGTTCCGGTGGTTGGGGTGGTATCCAGTCCCCTGGAACGCTGCCTGCAGACCACTCAACACATCCTCGACCGCCAGCCCGGCACGCCGCATGCACCCATCGATCCGGACCTCACCGAATGCGACTACGGCCAGTGGCAGGGACGTGCGCTCAGTGAGCTTGCGAATGAGGCTTTATGGCCGGTGGTGCAATCGCACCCGTCCGCCGTCGTGTTCCCCAGCGGCGAATCCATGGCCGCGATGCAGGCGCGCTCGGTGGCAGCGATCCGTCGACACGATGCAGCCTTCGAGGCCGAGCACGGTGCCGGGGCCGTGTGGGTGGCCGTCAGCCACGGCGACATCATCAAGTCCATCCTCGCGGACGCGCTGGGCATGCACCTTGATTTGTTCCAGCGCATCAACGTTGGTCCTGCCTCCGTGTCGATTGTCCACTACGGAGCCACCAGGCCAAGCGTTCATGCCACCAACACGGAGGCGGGCGATCTGTCCTGGCTCTCCAAAGGCATCCTGAGCAGCGATGCTCCGGTGGGCGGTGGCGCCGGGCAGAAGACTCCCTGAACTCCATGTGCATAAAATACTCACATGCCTACGCGCGTTCACGAGTTCGATTGGCCTGACCGGGTTGTCATTGGCACCGTTGGCCTCCCAGGGGCACGCACGTTCTACCTCCAGGTGCGCGCCGGGAAGCAGATGGTGAGCATCGCCCTTGAAAAGCAGCAGTCTTCCCTGCTCGCCGAAAAGATCGACGAGATTCTCGACCAACTCATCACAGTGGAGGGCAACCCCTTCAGTGTTCCCAAGGGAACGCCGGTTGAACTCGTGGACAACGAGCCGCTGGAGGAACCGCACGAGCAATTCCGAACCGGCGCCATGAGTTTGGGCTGGGATCCCTCAACTGCTCAGGTGGTCATCGAGGCCTACCCTATGGCCGACGACGATCCCGACGAGGAACCCCTCGAGGCGGAAGCCGCTGAGTTCGCCGAGATGATGGTGGTACGAATGCCGGTTGGCGCGGCGCGCGCATTTGCCAAGCGCACCCGCGAAATCGTCGCCGCCGGACGCCCGATGTGCGAGCTGTGCGGGTACCCCATTGACCCCGAGGGTCACACCTGCACGCCTCCCGAGGCCTGATGCCGGATCAGGACCTGCTGGCCGGTGAGCTGACGCTCACTGGCCGCATCACCACCGCATCGAACGCTACCTTCCTGGGCAGCATCGGCGACGTCCAGGTGGTTTACAAACCCGTTGCAGGCGAAAGTCCGCTGTGGGATTTCCCGCATGGCACCCTCGCCCACAGGGAGGTGGCGGCATTCCTCGTCTCGGAGGCCTTCGGCTGGGACATCGTTCCGCACACGTGGCTGCGCGAGGGCCCTTTGGGCGAAGGCATGGTGCAGCTCTGGCAGGAGCAGGACCCAGACCACCCCGCCGTTGACCTGGTGGCTTCCGACCAAGTGCCTGAAACCGGCTGGAAACAAGTCCTCGAAGGGCAGGACGGGACCGGCAAGATGGTGGCACTGGTTCATGAGGACACGCCGGCGCTCAGACGGATGGCCGTGTTCGACATTGTGGTCAACAACGCGGACCGCAAGGGCAACCACGTCCTGGCCATGACGGATGGACACAGGCACGGTGTGGACCACGGGCTCACCTTTCACAGCGAGCACAAGCTGCGCACAGTGCTTTGGGGATGGTTGGGTGACTCCCTGACCCCCGAGGAGCGGGATGGCATTGGCCGTGTCAGCGAAGGACTCGCCGGCGGCCTGGGCCAGGACCTCGCGGAACTGCTCAGCAGCGACGAGATCGAAGCGCTCTCGGCACGCTGCGAACGCTTGCTCCTGGCAGGGCAATTCCCCGCCCCGAGTGGAGAGATGTCCGCGGTTCCCTGGCCGCTGTTCTAGTGGGTTGACGGCTGTTCCAGGGTCACAGCCGGGCCTTTCCTGCTCAGAGTCGGTCTGCGTCTTCCACCAGGGTCCACTCGGTGCTTGCATCGTGGTGCGAGGGCATGATGGTGCCTTCGAAGACGAAAGTAGCCTCGGCCAGCGGTTCACGAGGCTGCCACCAGCCGTTCGCAGGGCAGGGAGATCCAGTACAGGCCACCAGCGAATCCCGGCATCCGCCGCGTTCCTTGTGGTTCCTGTTGTTGTTGTCCATATCAGACTCCCCCGGCCGAAGAATTGGCGTGTCCGGCGGCCTAGGAACATCGGCCGGCAGCTCAATGCTAGGCACCGCAAGCGATCGCCGCGTAAGACAAAATCAGGATGCCCCGATAGCGCTTGCTTATGAATGAAGGCCCTGCTCCCAGGCAGGCAGCATCCATAACTTATTGCTATGTAGCTACATAAAAGCTGTCTTTGTGTGACCCACACCTCACGGATTAGTTTGATCTCAGAGGCCAGTCGGCAGAGCTGCACGAACAGACAACGCTCGTGCACAACAGCTCAAGCAGGTCCTGCCGGTCAGACAACTCGAGCTCCCTTTCCCAGCTCGTACAGATCCGGAAGACCGCTTCTCACCCATCGCCATGGAGACGAAATGACAAATACCACTCTTCCTAAGAAGACACCGGCCAGGGCGGCGATCGCCGCCTGGATCGGAACCACGCTGGAGTACTACGACTTCGCCGTGTACGGCACCTCATCGGCGCTGATCTTCAACGTCCTCTTCTTCTCCCCTGAGCTGCCGCAGGGCATCAGCGTGCTGCTTGCGATGGTCACCTTCGCTGTCGGCTACGCGGTACGTCCCCTCGGTTCCCTCATCCTGGGTCCGATGGGTGACCGCTTCGGCCGTAAGTTCGTCATGATGATCACCCTGTTCGGGATCGGCGGTTGCACCTTCCTGATCGGCTGCCTGCCGACGTTCGCGCAGGTCGGAGCCCTCGCGCCGATCCTGCTGGTACTCATCCGCGTCATCCAAGGTCTCTGCCTTTCCGGTGAGCAGGCCAGTGCCATCAGCATGAGCCTGGAACACTCTTCCGAGCGCCGTCGCGGGTTCATCACCAGCTTCACCACGCTGGGAGCCTCCACCGGCACGCTCTTGACGTTGCTGGTCTTCATCCCGATCGCCGCCATGCCTAAAGAGCAGCTGCTGACCTGGGGCTGGCGCATCCCCTTCTGGCTCTCCGCGCTGGTGGTAGTGGTGGCCTTCCTGATCCGCCGCCATGTCCAGGAGCCGCCGGAGTTCGTCAAGAACCAGTCGCGCAACGTGAACTCGTCTCCGCTCAAGCACCTCCTGCGCTTTCACTGGCGCGCCGTTCTCCGGATCGTCTTCTGCGCGATCATCGCGGGCACCAGCTACATGATGCAGACCTTCTCGGTCGCCTTCGGAACCACCGGATACGGGCTGGACAAACCGACCATGCTCCTGACCACCACCGTCTCGGCCGTAGTCGCCCTCGCCATCACTCCCGTGGCCGGCTTCCTGGTCGACAAGATCGGCCGCAAGACCATGTTCCTCCTGGGGACGGTTGGCGTAGGCATCACCATGGCGCCCTATCTCTGGGCCATCACCACCGGCAACTGGGCGCTGATCTTCATTTTCGGGATCATCAACTACTCGCTCTTCTACTCGATGGTGAACGCCTCCTGGCCGTCCTTCTTCTCCGAGATGTTCCCCAGCCGACTGCGCGTCTCCGGTCTCGCCCTTGGCACCCAGATCGGTTTCGCCGTCTCGGGCGTCATCGGCCCGGTTCTCTCCACGGCCCTCGCAGGCCCGGACCTCAAGGGCTGGGTAGGCCCGTCCATCATCGCCCTCGGATTCATGATCATCGCCGGCGCATCAGCGCTCACCGCCAAGGAAACCACCAAGTACACACTCGCTGAGCTCGACGACGTCCAGCAGAGCGACCAGGAAAAGGCGCTCGTCGCCGCCGCTACGGAAAAGCGCGACATCGCCCGCAACCTCGCCGCCCAGTCCGGCGCCGAGAAGTAGCGGTCCACCTCGGAGGGCGGGTGCTGTCAGTTGGTTGATGGTGCCCGCCCCTTTTCCCACCTTTTTGGAGGATCCCATGTCATTTTCCGACTACACCACCGCCCTGGTCACGGGTGCGTCCACCGGTATGGGCGCCGCGATCGCTGAGCGCCTGGCCAAGCGCGGCCTCACGGTCCACGCCGTGGCCCGGAACGAGGAACGCCTGGCCGAACTGGCCGAGCGCACCGGCGCTGTCCCGCACGTGGTGGACCTGACCGACACCGCCGCGCTGACCGCCGCCGTCGGGGACCTCAAAGTGGACGTGCTGGTCAACTGCGCCGGGGTGTCCCGTCCCGGGAACATCCTGGATTCCTCCGAACAGGACATCGACGAACTGGTGGACGTGAACCTGCGCGGGCTGCTCCAGCTCACCCGCCTGGTCCTGCCGGGCATGGTGGAACGGGACCTGGGCCACGTGGTCAACATCAGCTCCATCGCCGGGCTGTACAACTTCTACGGCCACACGGTCTACCACGCAACCAAGGCCGCCGTGCACCAGATCTCCCGCCAGTTGCGCAACGACACCGTGGGCAAACGCATCCGCGTCACCGAGATCTGCCCGGGCCGGGTGGAGACGGAGATCTTCGGCCGGAACATGGGCGGCTCCCCGGAGGCCATGGAAGAGGCCTGGAAGACCTACTACGAAGGCTACGAATCCCTCACCACCGACGACATCGTCAACGCCCTGGACTACGCAATCGAAACCCCGCGCCACGTCAACGTGGGCATGCTCGAACTCATGCCCACCTTCCAGGTCCCCGGCGGACTCACCTTCGACCGCCGCTGACGACGCCGGGGTCTCACCATCCTGAAGTGCCGGGACCACCCTTGAACGGGCCAACGATCCCCCGGGTAATCCAGCCGCCGTAGAAGCCGCCTTCCTGGAACCCCACCTGTTCGCCGTTCACCCGGCACTGTTCCATGTGGTCCGGGTAGAGTGCCACGCGGTCCTGCAGCGCCTCGTAATCAGGCTTTGGGTCCCTGTAGGTCCAGCCGCCCCGCAGGACCCGGCTACCGCCGGCCACCACGTCGAAGTAGTCCGCTTGCCCCTTGAACTCACAGAAACTCGCGCCATCAACGGGGACCAAGACACCTGCCGGGAACGCAGCCAACGGCACGTAGTAAACCGGCGGATGGCTGGTTTCCAAGACGCGCACAGCATCGGTGGTGTCCACGATGACCTGCCCGCCCAGATGGACCTCAATTCGTTCCTTACGGTTCTCGACCCTGGGCGGCCGGGGGTAGTCCCACACTGATTCCTGGCCGGGACCGGGCTTGATGGGTCGCGGGCGGGGCCTGCCGGCGAAAAAGCGTTGAGCGGAAACCATGGGTCCATGATCCCACTGCCGAAGCAACCAACGTCATGTCATTCCTCGCTGCCCCAGCGCGCCAGGGCTGCGATGGCCTCGCTCAAAGCGATCCCGCGATCGGTCAGCGCGTAGGCCCGGGTGTTGTGCCGCAGCGGTAGTCGCGACAGTACTCCCGCGGTCTCGAGCTCGCGCAGCCGGGTGGCGAGTATGTTGGTCGGAATTCCGAGGTCACGCTGCAGGTCGCCGTAGCGCTGTGGCCCGTCGAGCAGCCGTTCCACGATCAGCAGGGCCCACCGTGCTCCGACGATGTCGAGGGCAGCGGCGAGGTTGCTCACGCGGTCGGATCGGCGTCCGGCTTCATCCAGAACGGCGAGTAGTGGTAACCATCGGGATCGTCGAATTGGCGCTGGTACATGAAGGGGTAGTCGTCGGTGTCACCGATCCGACCGCCGACAGCGCCGGCGCGTTCGGTGAGTTCGTCAACCGCCTCACGGCTGCCGAGGTCGAACGAGACCGTGACTTTCGAGGGGGTGTCGGGCCCGCCGATCAGCTCTTCGGAGCCACCGACGCTCGCGTACATCTCGCGGCTGCCGAGCATGACGTATTGCTCGGGAGCGATCGCGAAACAGGACACGTTGTGATCGGACATCTCGGTGTTCAGGGTCCACCCGAGGGCGGTGTAAAACGCGGTGGAACGCTCAACGTTCTCAACAGGGCAGGTGATGAATAGGCTCATGCGGCCATACTTGCAAAATGCAAGTGCGGCGTCAAGGGCCCCGCTACTCAGCCACCAGCAAGGCCTGCGGGGCGGCCTGCTTCATCCGGGTCTTCAGCCAGGCCAGTTGCGTCTGGGTCTCCTTTTGGCAGCTTTCGACGGCGGCGAGCAGCTCTTCGTCGCGGAGTGCGGATCCCGCCTGCGCGACCACCGTCCAGGTCATGTCCACAAGGCTCGCCAGGACATAGACATCCTGGAGATCCCGCAGCAGGCCCACCGGTCCACTCCTTGTTTTCGAGAGGCCGTCCGCGTGCAGCCGTTCGGGCTCGTTGTCCGGGGAATCCTCCCCGTATCTCTCGGCCAAGGGGCGAAGTACGTCCTCGTGGTGGTCGCACTGCTTGGCGAGCGTCTGGCAAAGGAAGTGGATGTCCGGCTCGGCGCCGTGGCCCTCCGAAACCTGCCGGAACGATTCCGCGAGGGTTTGCTCTCCCTTGTGGAGGAGGCCGAGGTAGAGGTGGAGGTTCATTGGTCCTGCCCTGCCGGTCGGGAAGCGGTGGTTGTGGGTGCCGGGGCCATTCCTGCGCCGTCGCGGATCTTTTCCACCCTGACTGCCGCGTTCTTGAACACGGGTTGCTTTGAAATGGGGTCCCACTCGGTGAGGGTCAACTCGTTGGCGGCCGTATGGAACGTGTCCTCTTCGGGCTTGTTGCCGTCTGCGTCAGGGTTGTCCCAGTAGCCGTAGTGGAACGGAGCGAACACCGTTCCAGGGCGGATTCCACTGACCCGGGCGGGCGCCTCAACCACGCCACGACGGGAGGTGACGCGAACGACGTCGCCCTCTGAAATCCCCAGCCGGGCCGCGTCATCCACCGAAAGCTCAACCCACATCCGCGGAGCTGCCGCGTTGAGGGGCTTCGATCGCGCGGTTTTGGTACGGGTGTGGAAATGGTAGGCGGTACGGCCGGTGGAATAGACCAGCGGATATTCGTCGTCCGGTTCCTTGTGCGGCGGATGAAACTGTGTTGTCTTGAGCCAGGCGCGGCCCCGGGGCTCCTTGGCCTTATAGCTCTCCACTTCCACTTCCGCGCCGGTCAGAAGGTCGTGGCCGAAATTCTCGCAGTACCCGGCATCGGACGGGAAGTGGGCATCCGTGTACAGGCGCGTGGTTCCTTCGGGACGGTCCTCCGTGCAGGGCCACGGGATGCCGCTGCCGCCGCGGAGCTTCGTGTAGCTGAGCCCCGAGTAGTCGCAGGGCCGCCCTTTCGAGGCTTCCTTCCATGCTTCGAAGGCATCCTCCGGACCGGACCACGCCAACAGCGGTTGACCGTCCAGGTTGGTGAAGGCCATCCGTCGGGAGTAGTCCAGGAAGATGTCCAGGTCGCTGCGCGCCTCCCCCGGCGGGTCCACGGCTTGGTCCGAAAGGTGCACCACACGGGACGCGTTGGTGAAGGTTCCGGTCTTCTCTCCCCACGCCGCCGCGGGAAGTACGACGTCGGCAACTGCGGCTGTTTCCGTCAGGTAAAGGTCCTGGACAACCAGGAAAAGTTCGGGCTTGGCAAGGATCCTGCGGATCCTCGGCAGTTCAGGCAGGGAAACGGCCGGGTTGGTGGCCGAGATCCACAGGAAGTTGATGGACCCCTGCTCGGCGTAGCGGAAGATCTGCATGGCATGCGTGGGTGGCGACCAGTGCGGGATGATTGCTGGATCCACGTTCCACAGGCCCGCCAGTTGCTCGATGTGCTCGGGGTTGTGCCAGTTACGGAAGCCCGGAAGATCGCCGTCGGCCCCGCATTCCCTGTTGTTCTGTGCGGTGGGTTGGCCGTTCATCTGCAGCAATCCGGCGCCCGGCTGGCCGAGCATCCCGCGCAGCAGATGGAGGTTGTTGATCTGGCAGGCCGAGGCCGTCGCCTGGTTCGATTGGTAGAAGCCCTGCAGCACAGTGGACAGGACACGGTCCGTGGTGCCGAAGATCCTTGCAGCTTTGCGGATGTCCTCCGCGTCGACCCCGCACACGTCAGCTGCGGCTTCCGGAGTCCATTGCTCCGCAGTGGCCTTGAGTTCGTCAAAGCCGAGGGTGTGTTGCTGCACGTACTGAGCGTCGTACCAGTTGTTGTGCAGGACTTCACGGATCAGTGCATGCATCAGCGCGAGGTTGGTTCCAGGCTTGATAGGAAGGTGGACTTCTGCGTGCCGCGCAACCTCGGTATTACGGGGGTCCACGCATACCAGCCTCGGCGGATTGGGGCCGGCCAGGCGATCCAGGATGCGGGACCAGAGGACCGTCTGTGTCTCGGCCATATTGTGGCCATACAGGAAGACGGCGTCACAACTGTCGATGTCCTCGTAGCACCCGGGTTGCCCATCGGCGCCGAAGGTCTCCTTGAGTGCGGCGGCTGCAGTTGCGGTACACAACCGGGTGTTGCCGTCCATGTGCGGCGTGCCAACGCCGGCCTTGCCCAGGACTGCCAGCGCGTAGTATTCCTCGAGGAAAAGTTGCCCGCTGGTGTAAAAGCCGTGGCTGAGCGGGCCTTTGTCCTTCAGCAGCTGGGTGCTGCGTTCCACGATCCTGTTCATCGCGGTGTCCCAGTCCGTCTCCACCAGTTGCCCGTTTTCGCGGATCAAGGGCTTGGTGAGACGGTCCTTGCTGGCTACACCCTGCCAGCTGGCAAACAGCCCCTTCGGTCCGAGCCTGCCTTTGTTGACCACGTCCACGGCACGGCCGCGAATGCCGACCATCACGCCATCCTTGACGGCGATATCGCAGCCGCACCCGTTGCTGCACAGGACGCAGGCAGATTGGACCCACCGGTCCACGTCCTCTTCCCGTACACCGTCCGCCAAGGCATAGTCCACGCGGGCGGCCCATTCTTCGTCGCGGGCATAGGGCGCGCGGATACCCCAGATGTCCTTGATCCGGTCTGTCATGGCGCACTCACCTATCGGTCCCCCACCCTACCCGCCGCCATCAACTCCAGGCGCCTGAGGGTCTCACGGTTCCGGAAGCCGATCACCAGATTGCGCAACGCTGCCGGGATCAGCTTCCCCGGCCCTTTGACAGCATCCTCGGAAAGGGAAACACAGCATCTCCCTTCACCAACATCCTCGAGCGTGATCAACACTGTGGCTTCACCCATAGGCCATCCCCGGGCCAGGAGCCCAAGTGATTGTCCCGGCTTTGCCGCCGTGACGCTGGTGCTGTCGTCAATGAGGAAAGGCCACGAACCTACGGAATGGTGGAGTCTGGATCCGGCCTTTGGCCACTGGTCCTCCACCCCACGGATCCTTGACGCACCCACCACCCAACCTGAGTAGAGCCAACCGTCCGCGATGACGTCCCACACCTGGGCGGCTGTGGTGTCGAAGACCTTAGTCACGGTAGACATGTGCTTCCTTTCCAGGATGGCGACTAACAGTCATGAATTAAGCTAAGCATGCTTATTACTTCGCGCCAAGCCCGGCACTTCGGCCTTCGGTTCACTAGGGTTGGAGAAACGCCAGAGTGAGGACCCCCATGCACACTGTTGCCAGCGGCACCGCCGTGGATCGACATTACGACCTGATCATCATCGGTACGGGGTCCGGGAACTCCATCCCCGGACCCGGGTTCGAGGACCAGTCGATCGCGATCATCGAGGAAGGCTCCTTCGGCGGCACTTGCCTCAATGCCGGCTGCATCCCGTCCAAGATGTACGTCCATACCGCAGACACGGCACTTGAAATCGCTGAGTCGGGACGATTGGGCCTGGAAGCCACAGTGAGCTCCGTTGACTGGCCGGGCTTGGGCGACCGCATCTTCGGGAACCGCATCGACCCCATCGCCGCCTCAGGTGAGGAGTACCGCCGAGGCCCACGGACCCCGAATATCGACGTCTACGACCAGCATGCTGTGTTCGTCGGAGAACGGACCCTACGCACCGGCCAAGGCACGGACCGGAAGACCATCTCCGGTGATCAGATCGTCATCGCCGCCGGTTCCCGCCCCTCCATCCCTGAGGCCATCGCCGCCTCCGGCGTGCGGTACTACACCAATGAGGACATCATGCGGCTGACCGAGCAGCCCAAGTCCGTGGTGATCATCGGCGGAGGCTACATCGCCATGGAGTTCGCCCACGTCTTCGATGCTCTCGGTACCGACGTCACGGTCATCCCCCGTTCGTCGCTCCTGCGCCACCTCGACCACGACCTCCACGACCGGTTCAACGCCCTGGCGGCAAAACGCTTCGACATCCGGTCTGGCCGAACCGCGGTTGACGCTGAGCAGACAGCCCAAGGCGTTACGGTCAGGCTCGACGACGGGACCTCCGCGACGGGGGATGTACTGCTTGTAGCCACCGGACGCATTCCCAACGGCGACCTGCTGGACCTGCCATCCGCCGGAATCGCGATGACGGAGGCCGGGCGCGTCGAGGTTGATGAATATGGAAGGTCGACCTCCGCCCGTGGTGTCTGGGCCCTCGGAGACGTGTCCTCCCCCTACATGCTCAAACACGTCGCGAATGCCGAAATGCGCGCCGTACGCCACAATCTGCTGAACCCCCACGACCTGCAGCGGATGCCGCACCAGCACGTCCCCGCAGCCACGTTCACCCACCCCCAGATAGCCACCGTGGGCATGACCGAGGACCAGGCCCGCGAACACGGCCACAAGGTCACCGTGAAAGTGCAGGACTACGGAGACGTAGCCTACGGCTGGGCCCTGGAAGACACCACCGGGATCTGTAAGCTCATCGCGGACCATGAGACTGGAAAACTCCTCGGTGCCCACTACATGGGCCCGCAGGCATCCACCCTCATACAGCAAATGATCACGGTGCTGGCTTTTGACCTGGACGTCCGCGACTTCGCCACCAAGCAATACTGGATACACCCCGCCCTGCCCGAAGTAACGGAAAACGCCCTGCTCGGCCTCGAATTCGACAGGACCGACCAAGATGGGACGATCACCGGGCGGCCCTGAGCACTTATCCCCCGGCGAGCCGGATCTTAAAAGGGACGGTGCCCGGGCTGATTTGCCCGGGCACCTTCTGCGTTGCGTGCCTTGCTATTCCTGGCCGAGTCCTGCGGCGGAGGTTTTCTTGCCTTCCACTTCGTTCAGCGCGCGGAGGTCGAAGATGCCGTTGATGTCGGCGGTCTTGGTGGTGCCTGCGTCCACGCCGTCCTGGAGCAGCTTCTTGTAGGTCCCGGCCAGCGGGTCGGTAGTGAACTTGATGTTCTGCAACGCCCTGTCGATCACATTGACCGGGAGCGGCTTGCCCGCGGTGTCCTTCAACACTGCGTTGATGGTGGATGCCTTCTCCTCAGCCGAAGCCGAGTTCAACCAGTTCACCGACTCAACATGGCCCTTCAACAACGCCTTGACCGTCTCGGGGTGTTCGGCGGCGAACTTCTTGTTCACGATCAGGATGGTGGTGGTGAAATCACCCTTCTCCCACAGGTCCTTCTCATCCACCAGGACCTTCGCCCCGGCCTCGAGCACCAAACGCGAGGCCCACGGCTCAGGCAACCACGCGCCGTCGAGCTTTCCGTCCTGGAACAACTTCAACGTCTGGGCGTTCTCGGTGGGGTTGATGGTCACATCACCGCTGCCATCAGGATTGGTCTTGTACCCCTGGTGACCCAACCAGGCACGCAGCGCCACGTCCTGGGTGCCGCCGAGCTGCGGGGACGCCACAACCTTGCCCTTGAGGTCAGCTGCGGAGTTGATCTCCGGCTTGACCACCAACTGGGCACCACCGGCCGCCGCGCCGGCGATGATGCTGATCGACTCCCCGTTGCTCTTGACGAAGGAATTGATGGCCGGGTTCGGGCCAATGTACGTGGCATCGATCGCACCGGCGTTCAGGGCCTCGATCGCGGCCGGGCCGGCGTTGAACACCTGGGTGCTGAGCTTGGTGCTGCCGAGTTCCTTGGCGATGAAGCCCTTGCTGGTACCCACCAGGGCGGGGCCGTGGGTGACGTTGCTGAAGTAACCGAGCTTCAGCTCAGCCGCCGGCGACGTGGTAACGGCCGGGGCTGCCTGGTTGTTATTCGAAACAACCGACGCCACGGCAGCGCCCGCACCGATCAACAGGACCACGCCTGCTGCAATGCCGATCTTGAGGGCGCGGTGTTTGGGCTTGGCGGATTCACCGGCAACGATGCGGGTAGAGGAGTTGTCTTGGGGTGACGACACGGGACGTGTTCCTTCGGGGAGAGGGCAGGCTTGCTGGGTCCAAGCCTGGAACGGAGATGGTGATGCAGATGCGGGTTAGCCTGCAACCCGGGACAGGTCCGTGAACGTACGGTCCGGGTCGGGAGGCGGCGGCTGCAGGAATTACTGCCCTGCGGCCTTGGCTGCATTGAGATTACGGTTGCCGTGTGACCCCAGACAATGAAAAAAGACACCTTCGGTCACTGGAAGTCGTGCACCTTCATGGACCGCAATATGGCGTTACCCAGCGTCCGATTTCGTCATTGAAGCCGGCGTCCGCGGCCCGGATTCCAAGTAGTCGGGACGTTGTTTGTGAGTACAAGTCCCCAGAACGCCCCGGCTGGTTGCCGTAAAACGAGTACAAACTACTCGTGTTCCCCAGCCCGCTGAACTGTTGACTGGTTCATGGAAGGACGGTTAGCCCCAAGCATCGCCGGACTTCCACCGCATCGCATCGGTGGTCTCATCCAACCGGTGCTCCGGCCGTCGAAAGGCGGTCCGGCCCTGAACGAAGCCGGCGGCGACAGAGTCTTCTGAGACCGAGACTCTCCCCCCAGCCGCCGCCGGCTTCAAAACCCCACTGCCGCCAGGACCTGAAACAGGCAAACCAGCAGGGCGGCTCGGGCCCTACGGCGAGGCAGCGGCCCCGGCGATGGCATCACTGTCAGTAAAAGGATCGAGGATCCGCAGACCCGGGTAGACGCGGATCAGGCCTTGCTCGTCGTCGTGGGCCACGCCATGGTGTCGCAGTGCCGTGCAGAACACATCCTGCGCTGCGGGGTGCTGGCCGGCGGTCAGGCACCAGCTCACGTACAACCCGTAAAGGGTGCCGAGGTCCAAGCTGTCATCAAGGGTTGGGTCCTGGACTACGCGTTCGTCCAGGAAAGCGCTGATGTGGATATCGGTCATTGCGAAGGCCTCCGGCCTCTGGGAAATAGCCGCCGGTTGCATCAGCGAACTGCCCACTCTTCCAGCCCCCATACAGACTGTCAAACGCATCGCATCATTGATGGACTACGTGCGAGCTTGCGTTCACTTCAGGGTCTTCCCGGCGGTTGTGCCAGGGTCCTGTTTCCTGCCGTTGTGGCTGTAGGGCGCCCTGCGGCGGGGTGGGAGTTCTTGGATAAGTTCGTTGACAGCGTGAGCCAGGAGGTCGCGTTCGGTTTCGGGCAGTTCGAGCGAGCCGTTGAGATAAGCGTCGATTTCCCACTCGCCGGCGGCGCCGGTAAGGCTGAAGTACCGCATCCAGACGTTGCCGAGGCTCAACCCGGCTTCGTCCATGGCCTCCCTGGTTCCGCGGGCCTGGCCATCGGGTACATTGAGGTCGTCCACGCGCTCCCCTACTCGCCGTCGATTTCGTGGACAATGAGTTCGGCGATCTGATGCAGTGGCCGCCCTTGGTCCCGGGAGGCAGTGAGCAGGGTGTCCAACGCGTCCCTTGCGTTGACTCCGTGACGTTCCATCAGGATGCCTTGTGCCCTGGTAATCGCGTCACGTCTGGTCAGTGCCTCCATCAGTTCGCCACTAAGCCTGAGGGTCGTTTCGTGGTCCCGGGCATTGCCAAGCAGCACTGCGGCGGGGGCAGCCAGGCGTTCGATCAAGAACAGGGTTTCGTTGTCGAAGGCAGAGTGAATTGGCGAGTAGACCTTCAATGCCCCGATGCGCTGGCCGTTCGTGGTCAGCGGAGCGCTGAGGACGGACCGGATGGGCAAGTCAGCGACGGCGGCCGACCAAGCCGGCCATCGGGTATCGGCCTGCGTGTCATCGATGAGGATAGGCCGCTGTTCAGCCCAAGCGCTTAGGCAATGTCCCTGCCCCAGCTCGTACTGCAACTGGTCTGCCTGCAGGACTACAAGGTCAGTTGCCCCCGAGCTTTCCCGCCGTCCGCGGGCGTTGATCAGCGATGCCCCGGCACCCACCGAGCCAGGAACTACATCCCTTAGGATGTACGCCAGCGACTGCACGGCCTTGCTGGCGCTATCCGGTGTAAGGAAACCGCCGGAAGCTGTGCCAGCCAGGGCGGCAAGTTCATTGACCAGGGGCAGGAAATCATTCATGGCCAGCTCCCGTTTTCATCGCGTTTGGTTCTTACTTACCCGTATTCGGCCTCGACCAAACCAAAGCCCCTGCCCATCGCAATCAGTTGGATCGGAGTTGTGAGAAGACCCAAGCCAACGAACATCGTCACACTACAATCATAAGGCTCCTGATTACTTGGTGGCCGGTTTTCGACGTCATATGCCGGTCCGCGACGCAAAATTCAATGCGGCCAGCTGAGCTGCGGGATCGATGACTTTGGTTTGGGCGTTATTGCTGAGGCGGATCGCCGCCACCCTCCCCTGATCCTCGCCCGGGGAAGCCGTGGGCTTACGGGGTCCGCGGCCGTCGCGGACGAAACCGGATGCAGTTACCGGGCCTGGCGGCGTCGCCGGGCGTTGGTGAGGTCTGGGCCGGCCTTTCCAGCGCTGGGCTTTCTAGCGCTGGGGCTGGCAGGTTTGGTCTGGTCCGTAACGCAGCCAGTCCGGCAGGGCCGTGGTAAACGTTTCGCGGATGGTGGGGGTGTTGGTGGTGGTCCAGTCGACGCGGCCTTTGACTTCCACCTCGGTTTTGTCCCATTCGAACCAGTTGATCATCTTCACCTGCGGGAACCGCGCGTGCGTTTCCGCGGCAAAAAGTTGTTTCCACCAGTCTTGTTTGATGGCCAGTTCCTGCTCCCCGCCAACGCCCGGTGCGTAGAGGGCAGCTGTTTCGGGGATGGCGACGGGTTTGCCGTGATCGACTCCGTAAACGGTGTAGAAGTCGGGTAACAGGCTGTCATCGCCGTTGGCCCCGTTGTAGGTGCCGGTGAGCTGCTGGGCGAGTTTGTCCGGTTCGGGGAGTTCGTTCTCACCCCAGGGGTATTTCGCACCCCAGCGGTACAGGGACATGCCCACCCAGTCCACGGCCTCATCCCCGGGATAATAGGGCGAATAGGCGTCGTCGTTCATGGTCAGGGCGCCGTCGCCGTTGGTGTCCAGGGCAAGGAACTCTTCGCTGCCGGGCTTGGCTTCATAGGTGCCGCCGGCGAACGGGTACCCGCCGCCGTAGTTCGGCGCCCACATCATCGCCGACCCGGGCGCGTGGGTGTGGACGGCTTCTGCGATGGTCTTGAACGCGGCGATGTACTTCCGGGGCTGTTGGGACCAGGCGTACCAGGAGCCGTTCATTTCGTGTGCGAACCGCACGATCACAGGAACTCCGGCCTCGTTGAACTGGTTCAGGTCTTTTGCAAGAGCTGCGGCGGTGTCCTCGGTGACCTCCCCGAGGCCGTTGTGGGGTTCGAGGGTCAGGAGCATCATGTGCCCGTCGGCACGGATTTGCTCCACCGCCCCGGCCAGGTCGGCCTCGTCTTTGGCCGTGAGCGGGAACCCTGTGAAGGAGACACTGATGGCGGGTTTGTGGCCGAGGTCGTTGGCGTACGTCGCCAAGGGTTTGTGGTGCCAGTCCAGGTTCACCCCGAACAACGCCCCGTCCGCGGGGACAAGGTCAGCCCGTGGTGTCACCTGGCAGGCCGACAGAGTCAATGCCGCTTCCTGATTTTGTTTCGTGGCCAGGCCGTTGGCAAAGTTCACTCCGGCAACCCCGAGTACCACCAACCCGATCACTGCCGGAATCACGAATGCCCGGCGCAGCTCCGCCCGGTTCTGCTTGCGGTCCTCACGCTCATCCACGGGTTGATCCCCCACGTCCAACACCCAGCCCTTCCCCCCGTTTGCGCCTGCCCCCATCCTACGAAGCCGGTCCAGTCAATCTCTACACCAAGCCTGGCGAAGCTTCGCCAACTTCCCGGAGGGGCGGGCTGAAATCTCGGCCAACTGCTCAACGGCGTCCACGGGTGGCGGCCAGAACGGCACCGCCCGGATTGCAGTCAGTCGAGTAGCGCTACGCCGAACTCTGCTACGACGGCCCGCAATTCCCCGAGGTAGCGCTGCGCTTGGTCGGTAAGCGGGATTGCAGCGTGACCGATCCAGCCGATCTCGATGCGTTCGTCAACGTCGAGAGGGATGGCGACAATCTCCGGGTCGAGTTGCCCGCTGATGATGCCCGTGGAGATCGTGTAGCCGTGGAGGCCGATCATGAGGTTGAAGATCGTGGCACGGTCAGAGACCCGGATCTCCTGCTTGCTGGACAAGGTGGAGAGGATCTCCTCGGCGAAGTAGAAGGAGTTGTTCGCACCTTGGTCGAAGGTCAGCCGCGGCATGCCGGCGAGGTCGGCGAGTGTCGCTCGCTCTTTTGCGGCGAGCGGGTTCTTCCGTGAAATGAAAATGTGTGGATCCGCGAGGAAAAGGGGTGTGAACGCCAGCCCAGATTCCCGGAGCAGCTTGTCAATGACTTTCCGGTTGAAATCGTTCCGGTACAGGATGCCTATCTCGCTGCGGAGTGTCCGGACATCCTCGATGATGTCCCAGGTGCGGGACTCACGGAGCGAGAACTCGTATTCGGCCACGTCAGTGGCCTTGACCATCCGGACGAAGGCGTCCACCGCGAACGAGTAGTGCTGCGTTGAGACCCCGAGCAGACGTCGCGTCGGTGGCCTGCCGAGGTAGCGCTGCTCGAGGAGGGCGAACTGCTCGACCACCTGCCTCGCATAGCCGAGGAACTCTGCCCCGTCCTCGGTGAGGGTTACCCCGCGGGCGGAACGAACAAGGAGCGCACGGCCTACCCGGGCCTCGAGGTCCTTCATCGCTGCGGACATTGTCGGCTGCGCTACGTAGAGCAGATCTGCCGCCGCGGAGATCGACCCCTCGGCCGCAACTTCTATGAAGTAGCGGAGCTGCTGCAGGGTCAATCCGCTCGAAATCTGGGCCATAGGGAAATTCTATATGAATGCATAGCAACCACGAGTTACCTGATACCCCTCGAAAAGCTGCACCATGGATACGTCCCCTTCTGAAAGGCCGTCTCCGGCCCATCATCAACGGATTGGCAGCAATGGCAGACGACTTCACCTTCAATATCACCACCACCCGCTTTGACGAGGACTACTCCCCGTCAGAAGGCTCCCGGATCACGACGAACTTCGCCAACCTCGCACGGGGCGAGCACCGCCAGGAGAACCTCCGCAACGCCCTAACCATGATCCGCCGCCGCTTCAACGATCTCGCAGACTGGGACAACCCGGACCGGGACCGCTACACGCTCGAGCTTGAGATCGTTTCCGTGCAGATCCAGTTCACTGCCGAAGGTACGGATCAGCAGTTCCCCCTCTTCGAGGTTCTCGACATCCAGATCGTCGACCAACTGAACGGCGTCCGTCACCAAGGGATCGTCGGGAACAACTTCTCCTCCTACGTCCGTGACTTCGACTTCAGCGTGGTACTGCCGGCGGCAACAGCGGAAGCCGGCAAGCCCACCGTTCCCGAGAACTTCGGCGATCTTCACGGCAAACTGTTCCAGCAATTCCTCGATTCCCCGGCGTGCCAGGAACGCTTCCCGCAGCCGCCGGTGGTGTGCATCAGCGTCTCAACCACCAAGACGTACCGGCGAACGGAGAACCACCACCCGGTGCTGGGCGTCGAGTACCAGCAGGACGAGTTCTCGCTGACGGACGCGTACTTCGCAAAAATGGGACTGCAGGTGCGCTACTTCATGCCACGCGGCAGCGTGGCACCTCTCGCCTTCTATTTCCGCGGCGACCTGCTCAATGACTACTCCAACCTGCAACTGATCGGCACGATCAGCACCATGGAGACGTTCCAGAAGATCTACCGCCCGGAAGTTTACAACGCGAACTCCGCCGCCGCCGTCGTCTATCAGCCCAGCCTGGGAGAGCAGGACTTCTCGCGGACGCAGATCGCCTACGACCGCGTCGAGCGCAGTCAGCTGGCGGTCAAGCAGGCGAAGTACACGGAGGAGCACTTCATCACGCCCCACAAGGACCTGCTGGACCAGTGGACCGCCAACTACCCCGCTCTCGTCAACTGACTCACGGAGAATCGTCAATCATGAACACACTTTTGCCTACCACCGTTGTCGGAAGCCTTCCGAAACCATCGTGGCTCGCACAGCCGGAGACTCTTTGGTCCCCGTGGAAGCTGGAGGGAGATGCGCTGCTCGAGGGCAAGCAGGATGCGCTGCGCATCGCGCTCCACGAGCAGAGCCGACGCGGAATCGACATCGTCAGCGACGGCGAGCAAACCCGCCAGCACTTCGTCACGACCTTCATCGAGCACCTCAGCGGGGTCGACTTTGAACAGCGTAAGACCGTGCGCATCCGCGATCGCTACGACGCCAGCGTGCCGACCGTCGTCGGACCGGTGCGCCGCGAACGCCCCGTATTCGTCGAAGACGCAAAGTTCCTGCGCGCGGCGACCGACCGACCGATCAAATGGACCCTTCCCGGTCCAATGACCATGGTGGACACGCTCTTCGATGACCACTACAAGAGCCGCGAGAAGCTGGCCTGGGAGTTCGCCGCGATCCTGAACCAGGAGGCCAAGGAACTCGAGTCCGCCGGCGTGGACATCATCCAGTTCGACGAGCCTGCGTTCAATGTCTTCCTCGATGAGGTCAAGGATTGGGGCGTGGCTGCGCTTGAGAGGGCCGCAGAAGGACTGCGCGCTGAGACCGCCGTGCATATCTGTTACGGCTACGGGATCAAGGCGAACAATGACTGGAAGGCGACGCTCGGCTCACAGTGGCGGCAGTACGAGGAAACATTCCCGTTGCTGCAGAGCTCCAGCATCGACATCATCTCCCTGGAATCCCAGAACTCCCACGTGCCCATGGACCTCATTGAGCTCCTCCGCGGCAAGAAAGTCATGCTCGGGGCAATCGACGTCGCAAGCGAGACAATCGAGACCCCGGAGGAGGTGGCCGACACCCTCCGCAAGGCTCTTCAGTTCGTCGATGCGGACAAGCTCATCCCCAGCTCCAACTGTGGCATGGCACCGTTCCCCCGGGACATCGCGCTGGCCAAGCTGAGTGCTCTCAGCGCAGGGACGAACATCATTCGCGAGGAACTCGCCGGCTCCGCCCCCACGGTGTCATAACGATGTTTCACGCCTACCCCACGGACACATGGCTTGCGGATCCGAAGCAAGGCTTCCCGTCCTCCCTCTCGGCTGACGAATTCAAGTCACTGTTCCGTGGGCACCCGGGAGGTGTCGCCGTCGTCACGGCTGATGCCGGCGAAGGGCCCGTGGCACTGACGGTATCGTCGGTTGTCTCAGTGAGTGCGGAACCACCGTTGCTGATTTTCTCGGTCTCCGCACTGTCCTCTTCGTCCAAGGTGCTTTCGCGCGCCGAGACCGTCGTCGTGCACCTTCTGGACGCGCACGACGTCGACCTGGCGAAGTTTGGGGCAACCCCCGGCGCCGACCGCTTTGACCAGACTCACCGCTGGTCGGCCCTTCCGACCGGCGAAGCGGTGTATGACGACGTCCGCGCCTGGGTGCGTTGCGCCGTCATCGATCGCATGGAGGTGGGAACTTCCACCATCATTGCCGTTCACGCCCTGGAGTCCCGCGTGATGCGTGACGTCCAAGCGGGCGAACCCGGCGACGCCCTGGTCTACCACAACCGTTCATGGCACCGTCTGGGCGAGCATTCCAAGCTTGAAGGCTGAGCGCCGCCTCAAATAATGCTTGGCGGCAAGCGATACAGCTCACGACGGCGGGAGGTGACTCCCGCCGTCGTCCTCGTTTAACATCGGAGCGACTTCCCTGAGGGGCCTCTGCCGGTTCAGTCCGTGGACGCCAGCAGGTCGAGTACGAAGCGGGCCATGTGCACGCGTCCTGCGACAAAGGTGCGGAGTTCATCGGAGTCGGGTTCGGCCAGGCGCTGGGTAGCTACTGCCGAGAGTCCTGTGAAGAGGGCCATGGATGCCGCGTGGCCTCGACGCACTTCGGCTTCAGGAGTCTCGACGCCGGCGTCGGCCAGGCCCTCGCAGTAGGCCCTAAGGCACAACGGTTCCAGCCGGTACAGCTCTTCCCCGCTCATGGTGCCTTGGTTGACCAGACCGGCCAGCAACTGGCCAAGGTCAAATCCGGCGCAGGCTCCTCCGTGCAGGCCCCAGTCGATGACCGCGAAGTCAGTAGACCCGCCGCCTGTGTTCTCAATCAGGAGGTTTTGTGGGCTGGCGTCGCCGTGTGCGGGCAGCGCCGGAAGGGCGATGATCTCCTCCATGAGTTCGGCCGCCCGCAGGGTGAGCGAGCGTAGTCCGGCAATCAGCTGCGGATCCGCGGCTTCGGCCACGGCGGGGATTTTCCACAGGTCATCGCCTTGGATACCCGGTATGAGGAGCATCGCGCCGACTCCTTTGAGGAACAAGCGCATCCTTTCCGCGTCCTTTTCCGCGCTCAGGACCGGGCCACGGTCTTTGACCGCCGTGCTTCCGGCGAGCCTGCCGAGCAACGTGGCCGCGTCACGGAATCTCGCGTCGTCCCATTCAGCGCCGGGGCTTTCGGTGACGTCCTCCATCCAGATCGCCGTCCGCTGTGCGTCCGTGTCCTGGATGCTGTAGATCTTGGGGAGCCGGCTACCTGCAGGCATGGCGTCGGCCAACTCCGAGGCATATACCTCTGGCTCGGTACGCCACGGGTAGTAGCGCACGAAGTCTTGGCGCATGTGCGGTGGGACCTGCTCGATGCCGCCCCAAAGCAGGGGTGATTGGACAAGCTTTACTACCGCACTGAAAGGGGCGGGGTCTTCGGCGGATCCGATCCGGGCGGTTCCTTCGACCCGCCAAAGGCCCCCGGTGGTCATGTTGAACATCGGGAAAGTGATCTCCGATGCGCTGGCCGACAGCAATTCCACCGATGGCGCATCCAACGCGGCGGCTGCGATGCCTTCCAGCGCGCTGGAGTCCAGGGCTGCGGGACCAAGTGCGTCCATGTTGTTGAGTGCGGCAGTCTTCATGGGTTTGTCCCTCTGACTAGTGGATGCGGTTGAGCCAACAGTAAACTAGCTTTACTAACTAGATGGTAAAGTTGGTTTATGACCGAGGTCAATGCTTCAGCCCCCGCGGATTCCTTGCCACACATTGCGGCGCTGTTGGGCGGCGCCTTCGGGAACTTGAGATCTGCGATCCAGGCCCGGGCCATCCCTGGACTGCGACCCTCCCATTACCGTGTGATGTCGTTGATCCCGGCTGAGGGAATCCGCCTGACCGAGCTGGCCGAGCGCGCCACCATCACCAAGGCTGGAATTGGCCAATTCATGAACTACTTGGAACGCGAGGGCTATGTCAGCTTCGCCGGTGACCCGGCGGACAAGCGCGCGAAAATTGTGACCCTGACCCAGCAGGGCCGTGCTGCCGTTGACGTCTCGCTGCACATCATCGCCGCCACCGAAGAACGCTGGGCCCAGGCACTGGGTGCCGAACGCTACCGCGAACTACGGCAAGCACTGTTCGAGATTGCAAGCACCCCGGGGGCAACGGGCACTGACGTCCAGCATTAAGGTGCCGGTCGATATGTGAGCGAGACGCCCTTTCTTTGAGGCGCATGACGTTGCACCCCGCGCGTAAGCGCCCCACCAAAATCACGCACGGCTGCGCTTGGTCCACACCTGCCAATTCGTGTCGGTAACGAACCTGATGCTGGTGAACGGCGCCACGGCCTCATCAAGCCTGGTGGCTTCCATGGCAAGATGCCCGTTGTATTCAGTACAAATGACCCTGACCATCCCGCCAGCGAACGGATGGTTCTTATACTTGGCGTTGGCAACCGTCCCCTGCATGTCGCCTGAGCCCATGGCAATGTAGGTTCCCGGTACATCGATGGTGAAGAGGTCGTCGGGGGCTTGGCGAACGACGTCGCTCATTGCTTTTCCGTCGGCAACGATCCAGTTGTTGACGATCGCTGAATGAATATCACGGGGCTGGATACTTTTCCCCGTATCACCCTCCAGTACGGGTGTGAGGATTCCTTTGATCCTCTTGCCGTCATTTCCATCAGAATGTGTAACTGAGATATTGTTCTTCACCGTGCCATTGGCTGCGTCAAGTCCCAGGGCATACGCTTGCTGGCCGAGAGGACCACTTCCCTGTGAGCCGGCAGTCCGCGAAGTGATCACCAGGTTGTTGTATTTGCTCTTAGCACTCAGACGAACACCGGGATAGCTCTCAGGCGTTGGAGCGGGCTTGGACGCTTTATCGATCCAAACAGTATCGTTGACGTACTTGTCGGGAATGCCAGGTAGCCTTGCCGGATTGGACCTGGTGTCGCTGTCGGCGAGCATGTTGTTGGCAAAGGCCGAGATTTGTCCGTTGACGCTCTCTGCGTCCACGAACAGGAAGCCCTCTCCGCCGCAGTTCTGCGCCTCCGAGGAAGCAAACTCACAGCTGCCGTACACGATCTTGTAACCGGCCGAAGCCCGACGCGTGTTTATCGAACCACCTCCAACTTGCCAACGGTCGAACACCTGACCGCACCAAAAGGCCTTGGTGTTGCTGAACCGCGTGGAACCGTTCGCCTGCAGGAAACCATGATGCTCAGAGACAGCGACAGTGACATCACTGAGAAAGGTGTCGAAACCGGTCTGGAATCCGTTTCCTCCTGCCCCTTGGGACACAATATTGCGGAACCGGATCTCGCCGCCGATCTTGCTGGTCATTGCTGCACTGCCGTACGGGTTGACGATATAGATGTTTTCAAAGTGGGCGTATGTATCGCCACCGGCGGTGGCCAGCGGATCCTTGTAGTCAGGGACCATGAGGATGCCGTGGGAATTGTATTGCCAGTTGTTGGCATCAGCGGGGTGCTTGGTGAGATCGCTAATAGCGGCACCTGGCGTCGTGTAATCCAAGACGCCAAAGTCCTGGCCCCAACGGTTTCCGTTGATCCGTAGATCGCGGAGAGTCTGGTAGTTGCTCGATGGGCCTGGGCTGTTGACGAAGACCGAACAATTGGCGCCGTCCAGAAGAAAGAAGGTCGTCTTATTCCAACCAAGTCCCCAAATGGCCACGTCGGGAAGCATGACGATGGGTTTCTTTACGCCATAGCCAATGAGCTGACTCGCGTCACCTTCAAAAATAGCAATGCCCCCACCAAGGCTTGAAATCTGGGACAGAAATCCGTTGATCTCATCCGATTGATCTACGGCCGCCGTGCCTGGAGCACTACCAACCGCCTGCACATTGGGCTCCCCGAGCTTACCCCGGCTGTACTTCCTGTCTATGCCCTTCTTACTATCATCTCCGTCCTGATAAGTCGGCATGTGGGCCCTTGGCAGTATCCCGAAGTCCGATGCGTAATACGTGCGTTTCGCACTCTTCGTCACGGCCGTAGCTGCCGCAGCGGGCTGTGCCGCTACCACCCCGGCAGCCAAAGCAAGTCCGCCACCCCTGATCAACGCCCGTCGATCCACTCTCATTTTCCAGCCTCCCGCACACAAGTTTTCCGCTCTTGGTGTTGCCGAAGGACAATCACGACGGCTGAGGTGGCCCGAGCACACCAGCTTCCGGTTGTCCCTAGGAACATGTGTGGCAGCAGCGCTGAATACTACGGAAGAATGCGGATCTTTTTACTGCCTGGCTCGATCCGCAAGGAGTTACTACATTTTTGGCCTTACCCGGCCCGGTGACGCTGACCAACCCGCGCAATCTGATGAAAGGGCGACAATTCCGTGCCGGAGTTTGGTTTCCCGTTCCTGCTACCCGATACCTGGCTGGTCGAATCGCTGGCCCGCCGGGTTAGGAGACAGGAGCGAGAACACCAGGATAATGATTCCTCCGAAGCCTGGAATCAGACCAAGCAGGATCATGAAGCCGCTGAGGTTACCGTCATGCAGGCGCCGGACCGTCAGGGCAATGGACGGCACAATGATCGCCGCGTAGTACGCGAACATCAGTATCAACCCAACAATGCCACCGGGACCGGGTGTACTGGTGCCGTACTCGGAAACGGTGCTGCCAAGGGCGCTGAGAAGACTCGCAATAATCAAGACCAGGAAATCAGTGATGGTCAAAGCGAGAACAGACCACCAATATTCGCTGCGGCTGGCGCGGCCATTGAAGACGGCGTACTTCGTGAAGAACCGCCTAATGGCTGCTCCGAAAGTGGCGCCGTAATAGGGAGCCCACAGCGGGGGTTCGCCAGTCGGGGCCTGGTATGGATTTGCTTGTTGCAGATAGCTCATGTGTGCATTCCCGGAGATAGAGAGTGTGATTGTTTGGTAACGGCGATGGCCAGGCGTTGACCATCGCCGTCGGTGTCGCGGACTGACCCCCGCATTGCCTTGGCGTCTCGCGGATGCCAGGCGTTCGATGTGCCGGCCTGCGGAGCCACCCCAAATATTGAGTCCGGATGTTGTATTGATCAGTGAAGGTGGGTTGAAGGGTTCAAGAAGAGGAAGGGTGGATGACACGCTCCTCGTCTTGAAATTTTTCATTTCGATAGGCTAACTCAAGTCCCCCGCTGCATTTGAACTCCGCTTCAGAAGCCGGATGAGCGCATGTTTGCCGTGGCGCAGGACTCGAAATCCTTCGGAGGTACTCCGTGGATAGTCGGCGATCATGTGGAGTCAGACATATCCGGTGCGCGGGCCGGGTGCTTCACTGCCTGGGTAAGCAACGGTCGATCATGGACCAAGGAGTGGCAGCCCACATTAGAATCCCCTCACACTCCGGTCTGCTTGTTCTACTCAACTCGCTGTCGTCGGCATGACGAATCCAGAAATCCTCTCCCACGAGGCCTTGACTAAGCCGGGATGCGGAGAGCCGCCCGGCCCAGGTCTTCGTCCCCATTGCCCGCGGACTCCAGGAGGCCAACCGACTGGGATACCAGCACCGTCGCCTTGCCGCGCCGAGCAAGTTCAAGATCTTTTGCCGCCAGCCGCGTGGCATAGTCGGCTTCCACGGCGAAAACCCGCTGCGTCAGGCCTCCAATAGTTGTATGCGAAAAGACTGACCTGAGGGTGTCCTCATCCAATCCAAACGAACGCCCCACTGCGAGTCCCTCGCCCACTGCCAAAATGCCGGGAATGATGGCGGACATCACTGCGACTTTGGCCGCTGATCCAGCTCCAGGACCGCCAACGAGTGACGGCGTTCCTAGCAGCGACAACACTGGTCGAACGAGCTCGAAGGCCGACTCGTCTGCGCCGACCAACAGTCCCAGGGAGCCTTTGAGGGCAGCGTCTGAGCTACCCATGACGGGGGCATCGATAACGTGCACACCAAGAGGCACCAAGCTGTGCAATTCTGAGCTGGTCTCAGGGTGGACAGTAGACAGATCAACAAGAACAGCGCCGGCAGGCACATCGCTTGCCATGGACCTCACGACGTCGAGCACGGCGTTGTCGTCACTGAGCATGAGCAAGACGATGTCGGCATTCCTTACGGCATCCGCGGCGGTGTCGGCTACTGCCACCCCTTGCAAACCAGAAGTCTTCGCCTTGGTCCGGTTCCATACCGTAACAGCCCGACCCGTTGAAACGAGCCTGCGGGCGAAGGCCGAGCCCATTGCTCCGAGACCAATGAGAGCGACCCGCGGCTCGTTCGAGGACAAAATTTGATTGATTTCCTGTGTCATGCTTTGAGTCAACTAGTTAGAGCGCGCTCGAACACAAGCGGAACCTCAAATGGCGGCCTGGCGGTCGACGGTAGCCCGCCGTGAGCCCCGGTACAGCATAATTTTGGCGTCTATCGCCTTGAGGTGTTGTTCGGTGCGACGAAGTTGCTCTTCGACTCGGCTCCGGTGCGTTTCAAGGAGACCGACCCGCTGTTCTTCATTGCCATGGCCGTCTTGGACAAGCGCAATGTAGGCGCGCAGATCCCGCATGGGCATCCCTGTCTCTCGCAACCGCTTCAGCATACGTACCCAGCGAATATCCCGGTCACTGTACCGCCGACGCCCAGCCGAATCCCGCGGCACATCAAAGACCAGCAGGCCGTCCCTTTCGTAGTAGCGCAGTGTGTGCCGCGTAAGCCCCGTCAGCTCCGCGGCACTGGATATCGAATAGCTCACGGCTTTCCCCAATCAATAATGGCTTCCCGTTGCGAGCCTCGACCCATTTTGCAGCAGCGAGCGGTTGCCCCACCTCACCGCGACGCAGCCAGCTGAAATCCTTAAGCCCTGCCGCACGACAGGAACTCCAGCCTGGCAGTTGGGGCCGACAGTGCACCCAGCGATCTTCGACGACGGTTTGCCTAACTTGGGGCCCGCAAAGTCCTTCGCTTTTTCCATACAAAGTTGACGCGGGCGCCTCGGGGTTTTTGACGCACCGCTGCCCCTTAACAACCCGCGAGACATCAGCCGCGAAATGGGAGACACAGTTCTGATTGGAGGAAGAATGGCGGAGCCTGGTCTAATGATCGACCTCGTCGACGGACTTATTCTTGCGGTGATTTTGACCTGCGCGGTGGTCGGTGTCCGCCGCGCGAAAAAAAGAATCGGGACGAGTTTCGTTCCAGACAAAGCTTGCGAGGGGTGATGCGGTGTGTCGTCATCTTCCTTTTCGGGTTGAGCAAATGTTGCTCCCAGGACAGCCGGCGAAGTGATGACAGCACTCGGAGCGCTTTCTTGGTACAGCTGGCGGTAAGAGGCCAGGCCGGCGAGGCAATCGTTACGCTGTGCGCCCTCCGTTGACGTGCGGTTTCGTCCGGTAACGCCGCAAGACATTCCGTTTGTTGGCACACACTGAACCGCCCTAGATTCGTGCCATAGGTCAAGAGACAGCACGCGAAGGTCCGGCTGGTGCTGCGGCAACCCTCAGGCATTGAAGTGGCAGGGTGCTCCGGAAACAGACCTGGCCGCGTCTGCGGCAAGTCAATGTCGAGCCGGCTGTCTGCGGCCCCTGAAGCGGGAGGAGCCGCGTGAGCGCGCCGCAAACACTAGCCGAACCAGCAAAGGTCAGCCTGTTCCAGCCCATCACCTTGGGCGCCCGGACGTTCAAGAACAGGCTGTGGCTCTCGCCAATGTGCCAGTACTCCGCCGAAGACGGTGTTCCCGGCCAGTGGCACCTGGTCCATCTCGGCGCCAGAGCCAAAGGCGGTTTCGGGCTGATCTTCGCCGAAGCCACGGCGATCTCCCCGGAAGCGCGGATCTCGCTCGGCGACACCGGCCTCTGGAATGACCGCCAGGAACAGGCTTGGGCCAACATTGTTGATTTCGTCCACGAGCGTGGCACCAAAATCGGCATCCAGTTGTCCCATGCCGGCCGGAAAGCGTCCCTGCGCACTCCGTGGGATGCCGAACCGGGCGCCCTGCCCGTCGAGGAAGGCGGCTGGACAACGCTTTCTGCCTCCCCCATAGCCTTCCCCGGATCGCCGGAACCTTCGCAGGCCACTGGAGCCCAGCTCGAGGGCATCGTGGACGATTTCGCGTCCAGCGCCGTGCGCGCCCGCGGTGCCGGGTTCGACGTCGTCGAAATCCAGGCAGGGCACGGCTTCCTGCTCCATTCCTTCCTCTCGCCACTGTCCAACGAGCGCACGGACCAGTACGGCGGTTCGCTCCGGAATCGGGCAAAGCTGCTTCTGGACGTCGTGGAGGCGGTGAAAGAGGTCCTGGGCCCCACGGGTCCGTCTTTGTTCGTCCGGCTTTCCGCCACGGATTGGCTGGAACACGGATTGACGGTCCACGACACGGCCGACGTGTCTGCTTGGTTGCGGGAGCGCGGCGTGGATCTGGTGGATGTCTCGAGCGGTGGACTGCTCCCCGCCGACATTCCGTTGGGCCCCGGGTATCAGGTCCCGCTCGCCCAGCACATCGCCGCCAAAGCGGACGTACCGGTTGCCGCCGTCGGACTCATCACTTCGCCGCAGGAAGCGGAAGAAATCGTCGCCTCGGGAACTGCCGACGCGGTTTTCGTCGGGCGCGCGGGGCTGGCGGACCCAGGCTTCGGACTGCGGGCCGCGCACGAACTAGGCCACCAACCGGCAGAGCAACTCTGGCAGAAGCAATACGTACGCGCGATCTGGAAGTAGGGGATTTCCATGAGCAAGTTTGCACTCGGCATCGAACTCGACGGCGACGGAGCCCATCCCTCCGCGTGGCGCCACGCCAAGCACCCACCGACGGAGCTGTTAACTCCTGAACGGTTCGCCGCCGTCGCGTCCACGGCAGAAGCTGCGGGTTTCACCTTCGCCACGTTCCGCGACAGCAGCGGGCAAGGCAGCCCGAACGTGACGGGCCGCCTGGACACCGTGGAAGTTGCCGCGTTCGTCGCGGCGTCGACCGGCCGGCTCGGTCTGGTTCCAGCCGTCAACACCATCCATGCTGAGCCTTCCCACCTGGCCAATCAGCTCAGCAGCCTGGATTGGGCATCCAGGGGCCGCTCGGGCTGGCTGGCTGAAGCGCGGGAATCACCGGCCATTGCGGCGGCCTACGGTTCTGAGCCGGTCCTCGACCAGCACGCGGTCCAGCGCGAAGGGGCCGAGGTAGTGGCTGCTACGCGCCGGTTGTGGGACACGTGGGAGGACGGCGTGTTCATCGCCGACGCCGCGAACAACCGCTTCCTTGACCTGGACAAGTTCCATTACGCGGACTTCAAAGGCGAGTTCTTCTCCATCAAGGGCCCGTCCATCACTTCCCGCCCGCCGCAGGGCCAGCCCGTGGTGTTCGGCCGCCAAGGTGAGCTGGCGGCGGAACTGCCGGACGCCGTCGTCGTCAGTGCCGACAGCCTCGCGGGCATCGCCGCCGCGGCCGGGGAAGAACGACGGCGGGGCGTCCTTCGCGTCGTCGCGGACCTTGAGGTAGTGCTCGACGCCGGTGGCTCACCAGCGCAGGAACGACTCGACCGCTTGGACGCGGCTTCGCCCTGGCCGGCCTCGCCGGACGTGTTGCGGTTCGTGGGGAACGCCGGGGAGCTGCGCGCCCTGCTGGCGGAACTCTCCGGCGTCGTCGACGGCGTGAGGCTGCACCCGGCGGTACTGGACGTCGACCTCGAAGTACTTGCCGCAGAGGTGATCCCGGGCCTTGTGTCCGCTGGAGTATTTGTCCCGCCGGCGACCGGAAGCACGCTGCGGGAATCCCTGGGGCTGCCCGAGCCCGTGAACGCCATCGCGACCAGCAAGGAGCCAGTATGAGCAGCATCGAGTACCCCCGTCCGAATGCCCGGATCCACCTGGCACTCTTCCAGCCGTTCAGCCCCAACTACGACTGGAGCACAACGGACCGCCTGGAGGACTACTACGACTTCGACAAGTACGCCGAGCTGGTCCAGAGCGCCGAACGGGGTCTCTTCTCCACCGTCTTCCTCGGAGAAAGCCTGAGGCTGCGCGAGCACCTCGGAAAGCTGAACGACATCGCCATCACAGGCAGGCCCGACGCCCTGGTGCTCTACGCCTACCTGGCGGCAAAGACCAGGCACATCGGGCTCGTGGCCACGTTGAACACCACCTACTCGGACCCGGTGGACCTGGCCCGGCGCCTGGCTTCGGTTGATCTGCTGACCGCCGGCAGAGCCGGGTGGAACATCGTGACCACGGACAATGCCTGGACCGGCGAGAACTTTCGCCGCGGCGGCTTCCTGCCCAACTCGGAGCGCTACACCCACGCCGAGGACTACGTGGCCGCCGTGGAGGACCTGTGGGACGGTTTCCCGACAGGCTCGATCGCTTCATCCCCGGACGCAGCAGCCTGGTCCGCGGAACCACGGCAGGTCCGCCGCCAAGGCAAATTCAGCAGCATCGACGCCACACCGCAAGTACCAGGGAGCCCGCAAGGCCAGCCAGTGTACTTCCAGGCCGGAGACTCGGACGAAGGCCGCGACTTTGCCGCACGGAGGGCCGAAGGAATCTTCACCCACCACATCGAATTCGACGACGCCGTTGCCTTCACGGCAGATATCCGGCGTCGCGCCCGTTCGTACGGCAGGCCTGGAGACGACATCAAGATCTTCCCCGGCGCCAACCTCGTCGTAGCGGAAACGGACGCTGAAGCTGCCGAGAAGGCCGCGTATTACAAGGAATTCGCCCTCAACGACCGCGCGGTCCGCCAAGCCATCGAGAGTGTTTGGGGCACGGACCTCTCCACCGTTGATTTGGACGGACCCCTGCCGGAATTTGATCCCGTAGCCTCCCGCCAGAGCCACACCCACGGCATCGTCCACACCGGACATGAGCCCACGGTGAAATCGCGGCAATGGCGGGCGCTCGCAGAAGAAGACAACTACAGCGTCCGGCAGCTGGTCCACCACCTGTCCGAACGGCGGGGGTTCGTCGGCTCGGCATCCACGGTTGCGGACCAGTTGGCCCACTACGTCCGCTCGGATGCCTTCGATGGCCTCAACGTCACCCCGCACGCTTTTCCCGATGGACTGAACGACGTTGTGGAACTGCTTGTCCCGACACTGCAGGAACGGGGAATCTACCCTTCCGAATATCCGGGAAGCACCCTGCGGGAAAACCTCGGCCTGCCCGAAACAGTGGCCCACCGCGTCCCCGAAGCCGCCGCCCTCAACCTGGAAGAAGCCTCATGAGCAACCTCAAATCCATCAGCTTCCTCACCCCCGGAAACTACCCGGACAACGATCCCCGCCGCGGCCTGGAAGAAACCCTCCAGCTTTTCGAACTCGGCGAGCGGCTCGGCTACAACGGCGGGTGGGTGCGGCAGCGCCATCTGGAACACGGTATCTCCTCGGCCACGGTATTCCTCGCGGCCGCCTCACAGCGCACCTCACGCTTGGAACTCGGCACAGGCGTCATTCCCATCGGCTACGAGAGCCCCTTCCGCCTGGCCGAGGACATCTCAACTGCGGACGTCCTCTCCGGCGGCCGGCTCCAGATCGGCCTGAGCGCCGGAACGCCGCCTCATGCGGAGCTTCTGGGGGACAAAGTGTTCGACGGCGACTGGCGCACCTTTGATTGGTCGCACCGCCGGATCGAGCGCCTGCTGGAGAACCTTGAAGGTAAGTTCCTTGGCGATGAGGACACGGTCATCCACTCCCCCGGGAACGTCCAGCGACCCCGCCTTCAGCCATATAGCCCCGGCCTGAGGAACAGGATCTGGTACGGATCGGGATCGGCCAAGTCCACCGAATGGGCCGCGGCGCAGGGCGTGAACCTGGTGGTGGGCAACATCGTGTCCGGGGAAGCCAGCGATGTGTTCACCGAAGCCCAAGGTGCGAACATCTCCCGCTACCTGGCCGGGTACCGGGGCACCCAGGCGCCGCGCGTCGTCGTCGGGCGTGTTGTGGTCCCGCTCGACAGCGCCGGGGTGGGAACCCGGTTGCGCTACCGCGCCTATGGCGAGAGCCGCTTCGAACGAACCCTGCAACCACACGGGGAGCGCCGGACATTATTTGCCCCGGACCTCGTTGGCACCAGCCAACAGATCGTCGAGGCACTCCTGGCCGACCCCGTGGTGGCCGACGCTACGGAGCTCCAGATCAACCTGCCCTACGAGTTCTCCATTGAGGACTATGGGCAGATCATCACGGACTTCGCCAACAGGATTGCCCCTGAACTGGGATGGCTGCCCCAGGTCAAGGCCCCCGCTGTGGGGGTCACAGCGTGAACACCTTACTACGACACCGCAGTTCCCACTGTGTCCGTCGGTTTCCATTCATTGAGGCAATGTTCGAAGTATTTACTGCCGCGTCTCAGGAGTTTGGGAAGGGCTGAATTATTACCCTCGCCAACAAGAAACGGAGCTCGAACGGCTTGTGGGACTAAGGCCGGGCAATGGCTTGGGCTGCTTGCTCGTCTTTGGATGTGTCCGCGTCTGTCAGTTCGTGGAGTGTTTTGACGAGGATCCAGCCGATGGCGGGCAGGATGATGAGCGGGGCCAGGGCTGCTTGCAGGGTGAAGTGGTCGGCGAGGGCGCCGATGGCGGGGGTTGCCAGGCCGCCGATGCTGACGGTGAGGCCGAGGGTGACTCCGCTGGCGGTGCCGACGCGGTGTGGGAGGTAGTCCTGTCCGAGGGTGACGTGCAGGGAGAACGGGACGTAGAGACCGGCCGAGGTCAGGGCGATGAAGAGGTAGATGAGCGGGCCGGGGACGAACACGACGCCGGCGACCGCGAGGATCGTGAGGGCGTAGGACCAGCGGATGACCTTGATCCGGCCAAAGCGGCTCGCCAGCCCGGCCCCGAGGATGGTGCCGATGGCCCCGCCGACGTAGAGGATGAACAGGGCCGCTGTCGCTGCGACGGGGCCGCCGTTAGTGCGTTCCTGGGCGTAGAGGGACGCGAACGCGCTCAATCCCACGAACACAATGGACCGGCAGATGATCGCGCCGGACAGTCTGACGAACGAAGCCCAGTCGTCCTTCCCTTCCTTGCCTTGGGTTTGGGGTGGTGCGCCGGGGGCTGGTTTGGCTGAGCGGACCGCGGCGATGCATAGGACCGTCCCGGCCAAGGCCGGAACCACGAGCAGCGGGGAGGCGTGCAGACCTCCTGTCGCGATCACGGCCGCGACCAGGATCGGTGCCGCGGCGAAGCCCAGGTTCCCGCCGAGGGAGAACCAGCCCATCCCCGCGTGGTTACCGCGGCTGGCGTTCCGAGCGGCACGGGCAGCTTCCGGGTGGTAGGCAGCGACGCCGATCCCGGACACGGCAATGACAATCAGGGTCAGCAGGTACGAGTCGGTGATACCGCTCAGGGCCACACCGACACCGCCCAGCAGCGTGCTGACCGGCAGCAGCCAGGGCATGGGCCACCGGTCGGTGAGGGCGCCGAACAGGGGTTGCACCACCGAGGACAGGAGGGAGGCGGCCAGGACGATGCCCGACGCGGCGGCGTAGGTGTATTCGCGTTCGATGACGAAGAATGGCACCAGCGCGGCGACCGAACCTTGATAGACATCGACGCAGGCGTGGCCGAGGGACAGCCAGATGATGGTGCGGGGGCGGGAAACAATTGAAGTCTTACTCACTCCACCAGTCTGGCCAGGCTGCACGGTGTCGCGCTTCCGATAAAATGCCTGAATATGTCAGTTATCCGCCATGAGCATAAGCCGAAGGCCCCGACCCGGAGCCAGGTCCTCGCCGCGGGTGGGATCATTGACGCCCACAGCCACGATGAGCACCAGATCATCTACGCCGGGGCCGGGGTCCTGGCGATCACGACCACGGCCGGGACTTGGTTTACCCCCGGGACCAGCGCTATCTGGGTCCCTGCCGGCACGGTCCACGCCCACCGCGCCCAGGGACACCTCGAGTTGCACATGCTCGGAGTGCCCGCCGGGCTGAACCCGCTGGGCACCGACGAACCGACCCTGGTCGGTGTCAGTCCCCTGCTGCGGGAACTCATCATCGCCTACACCCACAACCCGCAGGACACCAGCGAGGAACGGGAACGGCTGTTCCATGTCCTCCTTGACCAGCTCCGAGCCTCACCACGCGAACCCATCCACCTTCCAACCGCTACCGATCCCAGGCTCGCCGAAGTCTGCCATCTCCTCGAAACCAACCCCGCCGACGGCCGGACCTTGGCCCAGCTCGGCACGGCAGTGGCCGTGGGTGAACGAACTCTCAGCCGGCTGTTCAAAGCAGAATTCGGCATGACCTTCCCCCAATGGCGCACCCAACTGCGCCTCTACAACGCCCTCAGAATGCTCGCCGAGGGCAAAGCAGTCACCACCGTCGCCCACCACTGCGGCTGGTCCTCAACCAGTGCCTTCATCGACGTCTTCCGCCGCGCCTACGGATACACCCCCGGCACCCACAACCGACCAACCTGACAACCACCCGCCCCAACCTCCCGGACGAACCGGTTTGATCATCGCTGCCCTCAGGAGAGGGACGAAGCGCCGGCACAGCACCATTCAGACTGCGGTGGTCATGTCGTCGCTGGTTACGGGGGGAATGAACTCGTGACCGCAAGAAAAAGAGCAGGCCGCGGTCAGAAGCAGACTTAAGTGTGCACGACGTACACACCCCCTTGGCCGGACAAAGACGCTTCTCGGCGCCGTGAAGGGAGGGAAATCTCAAGGCTCAACCCGGCGAAACAGAAATCGCCCGAAGTCATGTCGTATCTAATCCGCTGGTCCATGAAGATGTGTAGGCCACTCCAGACCTACCGGACAGAACAGAAAGAAGGAACGAGAATGACCCCAGCCCAGAGCCAGCGGAGCGCCTACACGCCAAGGCGCTGACCCCGCTCCCCCACCCAAACTGAACAGGCCGCACCGGCGGCCAGGCACCATCCGGGATGATGAGGCAGAGGGACTTGTCAACAGTTATAAGCAAAAACCCCTCTGACGAGGGGTTATGCCGTGCCCGAGGTGGGACTCGAACGCGATTCCCGGCCTTGCTATTGCTGGGATCCCGCGGAAACATGCGGAATCCGGGCCAGTCCGGTGGTTGTACGGGCCAGTCCGGCGCGGTAAGTGTGGACATTGTCCACACTCTCTTTTTTGCCCGCGTGGGAGATCTTCGCAGTGACGTCTTCGAGCGGGGCAGAACATAGGGCTACGCGGGCGGCGACGAGTGCATATTGGTTGTAGGAAGTGCCGACCGGCATCGAGCAAGTCACTCTCATCAGATTCCTCCTTCCACACATACATGGCGGTTCGATTAGGAGGCGACATGACTATGCAGAACCTTCTGAAAGGATTTGGCGCCGAAGGGTCTCCAAAAATCGGTGCCACGCTGGGCCAAGGGACCAACCAAGCAAGCCTTTTTATCGACGACACTCTGCGAACTGATGGTCACCTACATGGTGCTTGTGTCGTCATCTTCCTTATTGGGGTGAGCACTTGAAGCGGTCGGGACACTTGGCGGACTGGTGACAGCACTCGGCGAGCTTACTTGGTACAACTCGTCATCGAGGATCGAAAGCCCATCCATGGGAGGCTCCAGCGCTTGTTCGAGCAGGACCCTGAACGGCTCACCCGACCCTTTCCTGAAAGCCCGGATGGAGGTGCGTTCGTTGTCGATTTTGCTGATGTTGCGCCAGGCGAATGTACGCCCTGAGAGTTCCGCGATTTGGTCGAGGTAGGCACGTTGAGTGCGGCCGTTACCTTCTCGGAAGGGGTGGATGAAGTTCACCTTCTCCAGCAGATCCGCGGACTGTGCGATGAAGTCCTCATCAGTGATACCGGGGTTGGTCAGCAATTCAGTGTCGTGCAGGAATTTGGAAAGCTCTTCTGCCGCGTTCAGGAAGAAATGGACGGGCAGAAAATGCGAGTCACCTTTGGTGATTTCTACGGTTCTGAGCTGCCCCGCCCAATCCCAGACATCCTGGTACAGGCGGCGGTGAATCTCCTGCAAGTGAGGTAAGCCGAAACTCCCCCGCACGGGATCCAGTTCAAGTTCACGACGGCGCAGCAAGGAATATTCTCGCTCGATTTCGAGCGCGTGCTGAGGGTCCCGGAGACTCTGCTTGTTTTTCAGCACGTCGGTGCCCGGATAACAGTACGGGTCATCGAATTTGGTCATTGTGCGCTATGGGTCTCTTCCGACCTGAACTGCTCCGCGCGTTCACTGACTTTACGAAGCGCCAGCGGCAACTCCAGCCACCCAACAACGTACTCACGTACCACTTTCATGCCGGTCACATCGGGCATTGCACCCTCAAGGTCCCAGCTAGCGAGAATCTCCGTCATGGCTTCTCGACGCTCCGCCACGGGGTCCACGGAAGGCGAGTCAATCCTCTCAGATGTCACCTCAGGCTCCTTCTCCTTGGAAACTTCAATTGCGGCGAAAACACGTTCAATAAATCATTCCTGATTTTATCGTGCCAGCCCCCGAACGGGAGCATACCGTCGAATGGCGCCCACCAATTCTGGACCACCATACTCAACACCAAGGACTACCCCACCGACCAGAACGTCCTGAAGCTCATCGCCTACTACCAATTCCCCCACATCCGCGACCGGCTCATGGCAGACATCCCCGCCATCCACGAACCACCCGAACACATCCTCTTCGCCCAAACCACCCAGACACCGGACAGGTCCCGCATCGAATGGGCCAAACAACTCCTCACCCACACCTACACCCTCACCGCCCCACAACACGCAGCGCCCATCCTCACCACCATCGGCTACATCAACTGGTGGGAAGGTAGAGGCTCAAAAGCACACCAATACCTCCAACTCGCCCTCGACACCGACCCCGGCTACCGCTTCGCACGCCTCACCGACCACATGCTCGGCACCGGCATCATCGCAGGCTGGAACACCAATCAGAACACCGCATACCGAGACAACCTGGAAATGCCGTGCCCCTGGAACGCTCGCCGTTGCGGGGATCGAGCTTGAAATAGCGCTTCCAATCAATCCCCATGGTCTTCTGCGGGCTCTGGCACCACAGCCGGGCATCAGCTACGCGATGGACAGTCCCTCAACTGGTCTAACGGTTCTCAGTCTTCGGGAAACACGGAGGTACTACCGCCTACAGATTCTGGGGAGTTATTCCTTGTCAGGACTCATATTCGCTACCGTGACTTCGGCCGAGCTGTGGCTGGTTTCTGCTCAGTTGAATTCACCATCACGGTCAAGAGCGGGAAAATGGTTGGAGAAGACAGGCAACCTGCGACGAAAGCCGTCTCAGTTGCATCGGCGGACCTGTTGGCCTCTACAGCGCAAGCTCCGCTGATGGGCTGCCATCTTTGTCTTGCCCAGGCAGCTGGATCTCCGATCCTTAAGGGCACTAGCAATCGCTTATACCGTGGTGCCGACGGCGATTCTACTTGTATCCGGCGCCTGTATGGCGTCCGAATTGCATCCAGGCCGATCAACGACCGGCATGGAATAGTTCCGGTCTGCACAGTGGACCATCCTCAGGAAGTAATCAGCCCTTGGAGAATTTGGAACGCCACGGCAACCACAAGGGCGTTGTAGAAAAAGGCCACGATGCTGTGAACGAGTGCCACCCGGCGGAAGCCGATGATTTCGACATCCGACGTAGCGAAGGAAGTCCCGATGGTGAAGGAAAAGTAGAGATAGTCCAGCGTGGTTGGCGTTGCATCTTCAGGAAAACGCAGTATCTGGCGGTCACTGGCGGCCTTTATGACCTGGTAGACATTTGCGAAACCCAGCTGCAGCAGGATCCACGAAAGGATGATGCCAAGGCTGGCGGCAAGCACGAGGACGAGTACCGCGTTGCCGTGTGTTCCGTCGTTTCGTGCAACGAGCGTGCTGATTGCCGAGTTGGCACCCACAATGGCCGCAAGTACGGGCGGGATCCACATCCACCGAACAACCGCACGTGCTTCATCCGCGCGGGGCATTCCGGTTTGGTCAGAGGTCGCTGACGCCGGCACCGGTTGCGGAGCCGGCGTCAGCGAACATCTTCAGTCCGGTTGTTACATCAGGTCATTGAGTCGTTGCTGAACTTCACCGGCTGCTCGCAGGCCAGTCAGGACGGCGCCGTTGAGCGTTCCGGCCCACTCGCCAGCCGTCTCACTGCCCGCCCAGTGAATACGACCGTGGGGTGTTGCCAATGCCGGGCCGTAGCTGGTCGTGGCGAACGGTGCTACGGACGGGTTCGGGCCGCCGGGCGCAAACTGCTCGGTTCCCCAACAATGGTCAACGTAGTCCACAGGATCGTTGGCCTGCGGGCCATAGAGGCTGGCCAACTGCTGGACGACCTGCCGGCGGCGGTCCTGCGGGTTGAATCCGTCGTATACGCGGGGATCGCAGAACGCCATCAGCACTCCGGGCCCGTCAATGCTTGGGGATACGTCGAAAGTAATAAAGACAACTCCGGTGTCGGTGACCGCCTCACCGGAGAGTCCCTGTTCACGCCAGAAAGGAGTGTCATAGGCAACGAAGGCCTTGCTGAGCGTACCCATCCGCCACGTATTCATCAGTCCTTCTGCTTGTTCCGGGAGTGCAGGCTCGAAGTCGATGTCCTTCCGGTGGGCCGGAGCGGTTGTGGAGATGAGGTACTTACTGCGGAAAGTCCCGGCTTCCGTGTGGACGATGACGCCGCCATCTTCCTGAACGATGCCCTGGACGGGGGCGTTCAGGATGACCCGATGGTCGAGCTGGTCTGCGAGCCGTTCAGCAAGTTGTTGGCTTCCACCGGCGATACGGTCTTGCTGTTGGCCGCCTTCGACGGAGAGCATGTGCACGAGTCCCCCGGCCGCTTTGAGGTAGCGGAGCGCGTGCAGGAGCGAGACGTCCCCCGGAGTGCAGCCCCATTGGACCTTAGCAACCACGGTCATGAGTTCACGGGTGCTGACCTTGGCGTCATTCTGGTCGAGCCACTGGCCGAATGACATTGCATCCAGCTCAATGGCGTCGGGCGAATCCCAGACAGCGTCAATGTTGATGGTCGCAAGCAACTCCTCGATCTTCTCCTGGATGCGGCCGAGGTCTGTCTCGTCGACTGGCCCTCCCAGAGGCAGGGCGCCTGTGTATGTCAAACGCTCACCGGCCATCCACAGGACGTTGTCCCCGTCGTCGTATTGCGTTGCGGTCGTGCAGCCTACTCTTTGTGCGAGATCGTGCACTGCGGTGTGTCGGGCAGCGACCCACGTCGCACCGAGGTCAACTGTTATTCCAGCCACCTCGCCTGAGAATGACCGGCCACCAACCCTGTCTCTGCCTTCGAGAACCAGCACGGAGACTCCTGCGCTGACCAACTGCTCTGCGGCGGTCAGGCCTGCGTAGCCGGCTCCCACGATGATGACGTCAGCGCTTGCTGCGTCGAGACGGGTATCGGATGCGTGTCCCATGATTCTTCTCCTATGGTCTCCAGGTTTGTTGGCCTCGCCATGTCGTGTATGACGGGACCAGGTACCTCAAGGGCGGTGGCCTGTGCTGAGGCGGTGGTGTTGCCTCAGCCCAAGTTGGGGTTACACGCAAACTCAACGGAGCTTGCTTCGTGATCGATTCGACGGTCCAGAGGAAGCTGGATCGTCGGGGTATTTCCATATTCGCTTCAGATGAACCTCGGTGGGTACGACAGGGCGCACCAACTTCAGAAGCGTTGAGTGCAGGATGCACTGCCCTAATTTCAGCCCGCCGGATTGAAGGCGGCGGCACCGGAGTTGTTCATGTGGAGGGCAATGAGCTCACGTTTCAGAACTTTTCCGCTGGGCCCCAATGGCAGCTCGGGCATCATTGTGATGACCCGCGGGTATTTGTAGGCGGCGAGCCGGGCTTTGGCGTAGGAAGTCAGTTCCTCGGATGACGGCGTTGTTCCGGGTGCCGCGATGACCGCGGCGGCTATCTCCTGCCCATGGGTCTCGTGGGGAATACCGAAGACAGCAACACTGAGCACGTCCTGGTGTTGGCTCATAACTTCCTCAATTTCACGGGGGTAGACGTTGTAGCCATTACGGATGATCATGTCCTTCTTGCGATCGATGATGCGAAGGTACCCGTCTGAGTCTTTAGTGCCCAGATCTCCTGTGCGGAACCATCCATCGACGACCGCTTCGGCCGTGGCTTCCGGGTGGTTGAGGTAGCCCTTGAACAGGTTGTGCCCACGGATGACCAGCTCTCCGAGCTCACCCGTTGGGAGCAACTCGATGCTGTCCGACACCTCGGGCCGTGCAATTTCGATGTCCACGCCCCAGATAGGTGTGCCGATGGTACCCGGCCTGGGTTTGATCCCTACATGGTTGAAGCTGGCCACGGGCGAGGTTTCAGTGAGTCCGTAGCCCTCGTGAATTTCCGAGCCAAACACCTCGCGAAACTGCTCCAGTACAGCCAAGGGAAGCGAGGCTCCGCCGGAGATCCCGTACCGGAGGCGTCCTGAACGGGCGGGATTGGACTTGGCAGCTTCCAACAAGGCCGCGTACATCGTCGGTACCCCGAAAAACACGTCGATTTCGTGTTCGTGAAGAAGTTTCAACGCGGCCTCTCCGGTGAACCGGGGGCACAAGACGACTGTCGCGCCGGCTCGCAGTCCTGCGTTGAGGACACAGGTCTGTCCGAAGGTATGGAAGAGCGGGAGGCCTCCGAAGACCTTGTCGCCGGCCCGGACATCGAACGTGCCGGTCAGAAGAACATGAACCTGCTCCACCAGGGCAAAATGCGTGCCGAGGGAGCCCTTGGGCTTACCCGTCGTTCCAGAGGTGTAGAGGATGGTTGCTGTGTCCTCCGGTCCGCACGGCACATAGCTCGCAATCGGGTTGACAGTGGCGGCTTCGACCTCCAGTCGTGGAGGCTCTCCGGTGCTGCCGGGAGCCATAACGCTCACGACGTCGACTTCCGCCCTCGCGGCTCCAGCGGCGCCTTCTTCCAGCAGCGGCGCAGCGCAGATCAGCAGCTGCGCGCCGCTGTCGCGCAGTACAAACTCGATCTCCGACGCCTTCAGGAGCGCGTGAAGCGGTACGACGATCCCACCGAGCGCGAGGATGGCGTAGTAGGCACGGGCGAAGTCAGCTACGTTCGGAATCAGGACGGCGACCCGGTCGCCTGGTCCGATACCGCGGGCACTCAGCGCTCCGGCATAAGCCCGGGTCTGCTTCCACAGGGTTCCGTAGGTGGTCTCTTCCCCGTTGACAAGAAGCGCGACGGCTTCGGGGCTGCGGGCCGCCGATTCGGCCAGGATGGCCGCGACGTTGATGGTGCCGAAAGCGACGTTGCTTGGCGTGTTGGTCATGTGTGATGTCCTTGCTGGATTTTCGGTCGGTTCAGACTTTGAGGATCAAGGCATCGCCCTGCCCGCCGCCACCGCACAGTCCTACGACGCCGGTTCCGCCGCCGCGACGCTGGAGCGCCAAAGCTTGGTGGAGGACCAAGCGCGCCCCTGAAGCGCCGACGGGGTGACCGAGCGCGATAGCACCGCCTTCGGCGTTGATACGGTCCGTACCGATGCCAAGGTCCCTGGCAGACTGAATCACCACGGACGCGAAAGCCTCGTTGATCTCCACCAGGTCAACGTCCTCGATCGTCACGCCTTCACGCTTGAGAGCCTGCTCGATGGCGAGGGATGGCTGCGAGTGCAGGGCGCCGTCCGGCCCGGCGGTCTGGCCGTGGGCGCCGATTTCGGCGATCCACTGCAGGCCGGCCGCTTCCGCCACGGCCTTGCTGGCGATCACCACCGCTGCTGCCCCATCCGAGAGCGGGGAAGAGGAACCGGCAGTAATTGTGGCGTCCTCCGACGCAGAGAAGGCGGGTTTGAGCTGTGACAGAACCTCCGGCGTCGTTTCCGGACGGATGCCCTCGTCGGCGCCCAGCACGATCGCAGGGCCTTTCCGCTGGGCGATGGTGACAGGCGCAATTTCGTCGGCGAAGAGGCCTGTGGCGCGCGCTCGCTCTGCCCGCTGGTGGGAACGTGCCGCGACTTGGTCTTGTTCTTCACGGCTGATGCTGCGTCCTGGGTTGCCGGCATCAGTTGCGGTACCCATCAAGTCGCCGCTGAACGGGTCCTGCAGTCCGTCGTAGTACAGCGAGTCAACCAATGGCGTCTCGCCAATGGCTACACCCGTTCGAAGCCCCATGGCCAGATGCGGGGCGTTGGTCATGGACTCCTGGCCGACGGCCACCACGAAATCCGCCTCTCCCGTCTTGATCATTCGGGCCGCGTCGATCACCGCCGTCAGGCCGGACAAGCAGAGTTTGTTCACCGTGACGGTGGGGACGTTCCAGCCAATTCCCGCGCCCAACGCGGCTTGACGGGCTGGACCCTGGCCTGCGCCGGCCTGGATCACCTGGCCGACAATGACGGCACTGATCTGCTCGGTCTCAACGCCTGTCCGCTCTAAAGCGGCAACTATGGCATGGGATCCCAGTTCGCTGGCCGAAAGGGAGGAAAGTCCTCCGCGGAAACGGCCGAAGGGAGTGCGCGCACCACCAAGAATGACGGGGACCGGGGTATCTGTAGACATCTGGAGCCTTTCGGATGGTTCGAGGGTGTGCGGCGAGACCGAGTTGCGCCTTGGCCGCGGTACGGATTAAACGAATGAGGCGGTGTAGTGGACGATCGGCACAGGCTGTTGGGTTGTTGGCTGTACTACATGGCCACGCGCCTTTTCATAGAATGCGCGAGCTTCGACCCCTTCAGCTGCGATCCAGAGCCCGTCCGCGCCCACCGTTACCCCATCGACGAAGCCGGTCCGAATGACTTGGCCGTCTTTGAGGACATGTACTTCGTGGCCGGACAATTCCTCCCAGGCCACAGTCCCCTGTTCGCAGGAAGTGGGGGCATCCGGGACACCGTCCTCTTGGCTGTCTGGACTGTGCTCATCACCCACCGGCGTCGGCTTTCGCCTCAAAGACGTTCAGCGCAGTCTCCTGGATTCCGTCGATGATGACCTGCAAGCCGTCCCGGAACAGGGCTGGCTCGATCACGATCGGGGGAAGCAACCGTATGACGTTTTCGTGAATGCCATTCGTCAATGCCAGCACTCCGTTTGCGTGGCAATACGCTGAGACTGCCTTCGCGCGCCGGGGTGCGGGCTCCAGCGTGTCGTCGTCGCCGAATTCGATGCCGATCATGGCCCCACGGACTCGTACGTCGATGACGCCGTGACCTGCACCCACGAGCGGGCGCAGCATGTCGACGGCGATTCGACCCAGTTCCGTTGCCTTGTCGAGGACTCCTTCGGAGTCCAGCTGCTCGAACACGGCAAGGGCGGCTTCGCAGGAGAGCGGGTTCCCGGCATAGGTTCCGCCCAGGCCGGCTGGGTGCACGGCATTCATGATCCCGGCGGCGCCGGTCACCGAACTCAACGGCATACCGTTGGCGAGGGCCTTCGCCGCGACCAGGAGATCGGGAACCACGTCTTCGTGCTCGATGGCCCAGATCCGTCCGGTGCGGCCCATGCCGCTCTGGACCTCGTCGGCAATCAGGAGGATGCCATGCTCGTCGGCAATCTCCCGCAGACCGGCAAGAAAGCCCTCCTGCGGTATCAGGCAGCCGGCTTCGCCGAGGATCGGTTCGATGATCATGGCCGCGAAGGTGGCCGGGTCGTTCTCCCACAGGACCCCCCGCACACGGTCCAGTGAACGCTCGAGGGCATCGGCTGCACCACGTGACGACGTCGGTACCGACACATGCATGACGTCGTTCGAGAATGGCCCGAATCCGGTCTTGTAGGGGTGTGCTTTGGAGGTCAAGGACATCGTCATGTGGGTTCGGCCGTGGTAGGCGCCTTCAAAGGCAAGGATCTTGGACCTTCCAGTGAAGTAGCGTGCGATCTTCACGGCGTTCTCGTTCGCTTCGGCTCCGGTGGAGAACAAGGCGGTACGCTTTTCCACACTGCCAGGAGCGTGTTCGTTCAACCAACGACAAACTTCCACGTAGCTCTGGTACTCGGTGGTCATGAAGCAGGTATGTGTGAAGCGATCCAGTTGGGCCTGCAAACGTTCCCGCACGCGTCCATTCGAGGCTCCAAGCGCGGTGGGTCCCAAGCCTGAGGCGAGGTCGATGATGCGGTTCCCGTCGACGTCAAGCAGGATGCCGCCGTCGGCCCGGTCGATGAAAACCGGCAGTTGCGCGCCGAAACCGTTGGATACCTGGGCACGTCGCTCAACCATCATTGCCTGCGAGCGCGGGCCGGGAATCTGCGTGGCGAGATGCCTTGACTGCGGCAATGCCGGGAGCGGCGGCAGCGTCCGGCCCGCATCCGGTACGACGACGAGCTGGTTAGCGGAGCTCATGAACGACGGTCCTCCATGTATTCGGCAATGAAGCCTGTGTTGAATGTGCCGCTCCTGAACGTCTCTGTGTTCAGGACTTCGCGGTGAAAGGCAGCGGTGGTCACCACGCCCTCGATCATGAACTCATCCAAGGCCCGCAGCGTCCGCGCAATCGCTTCATCCCGGTCCTGCCCCCAGCAGATGAGCTTGCCGATCATGGAATCGTAGAAGGGAGGGATGGTCGATCCGCTCTCGATATGCGTATCCAGCCGGACGCCGAATCCTCCAGGTGCCCGGAGCTCGCGGATGGTTCCGGGGTTGGGCGCGAAATTGCGCTCAGCGTCTTCTGCGTTGATGCGGCATTCGATCGCATGGCCCCGTATCCGGACGTCCTCTTGTTTGACGCCGATTTTTCCGCCGCCGGCAATTTGCAGCTGCAGCTTGATCAGGTCCATCCCGGTCACCATTTCGGTCACCGGATGCTCAACCTGGATACGGGTATTCATCTCGATGAAGTAGTACTCGCCAGTAGCGTTGTCGAAGACGAACTCCACTGTTCCGGCGTTGGTGTAACCAACTTCTTCGCAGAGTGCTACGGCTGCCTTCGCCAGGCCTTCCCGTGTTTCGTGGTCGATGACCGGAGAAGGCGCTTCTTCGACGAGTTTCTGGTTGCGACGTTGCACAGTGCAGTCCCGTTCGCCCAGGTGCAAGGTGGTTGTGCCGTCCGAGACCACCTGGATCTCGATGTGGCGGATGTCGGTGAGATAGCGCTCGATGTAGACGGAGGGGTCACCGAAGGCTACCTCGGCTTCGGCCATGATTTCCGCGAGGTCACCGGCAAGGGTCTCGGCAGCCTCCACGACGCGCAGGCCGCGGCCTCCACCACCGGCCGCCGCCTTGATGAGGAGCGGGAAGCCGACTTCTTCTGCCACCCGAAAGGCCTCGTCGTGATCGGCAATCGCTCCGTCGGAGCCGGGGACGGTGGGCACCCCTGCACGCCTGGCGATCTTCTTCGCTTCGATCTTGTCCCCCATGCGGCGTATGACCTCTGCAGATGGTCCAACGAAACCCACCCCTTCGGTCTCGCAGAGTGCTACAAAGTCGGCGTTCTCCGACAGGAACCCGTACCCCGGGTGGATCGCGTCCGCACCGCTCCCCTGTGCCGCGGCAATCAGGGCATCGGCGTGGCGGTAGCTGAGCTTGGCCGGTGCAGGACCTATGCAGAGTGACTGGTCGGCGAGCCTAACTGGAAGGGAGTCCCGGTCGGCCTCCGAATGCGCGATGATGCTGCGGATCCCGAGTTCCTTGCAGGCGCGGATCACTCGGAGGGCAATTTCGCCGCGGTTGGCGATCAGCACACTGGAGAGCGTCATGCCGTTTTCCGGATCACGATCAGGGGTTGGCCGTATTCGACCATCGATTCGTTCTCCACCAGCACCCGCGCCACGGTCCCCTCAACGCCTGCTTCGATGTTGTTCATGAGCTTCATGACCTCGACAATGCCAAGGACGGTGTTGGGAACCACGCTGTCACCCACCGCGACGAAGGCAGGAGCCCCCGGCTGGGGGGATGCATAGAAGGTTCCAAGCATCGGCGCTGAAATCAGTACCTCATCGTTGGCGAGACGGCCGGCGTCGTTTGCTGCTGTCGGCTCCCCCACAACAGGTGCGGGAGCAGGCTCCGCATCCTTCGACGGCGTTGACGGCGCAGCGGCCGCGGAAGCGGGTGCTGCTTGAGCACCGGAGTGACCGTTGACTGTGCCGGGTGCACTGCCATCGACGCCGACCGTTTCGTGGTTGCGCGATACGTACAGTTCGACGTCGCCGAACTTGAGCGAAAGTTCCCGGACGTCTTCTGCGAGATTCACCCAGTCGACAATCGCCTTGAGTTCTTTCATGTCGGGCAGGCTGTTGGCCATGTTAATTCTCTCCTTTTTCCAGGGTGATCAGCAGATCGCCGCTTTTAAGTGCCTGTCGGCCGGTCCGGGTGCTGTTGTAGAGGGTGGTGATGAGGTCCAGCGTTGGAGTCGGATGACCCGCGGTGGCGCTCCCCTCTGACACGACCTTCTTCATCTCGTCCACCTGTGTTCCTGCGAACTGTGCCCGGAGCAGCCACAGGTCCATGTCCTCCTCCGGGTAACGCTCCCGGAGGGACGGAAGCATGGGTGCCAGCGGTTCCGGTGTTTCTGCGATGTTGGAGGATCCATTGGCCAGGATTTTCTCCAGTGCAGCAGGTTCGAGGGGCGCCAACGGCTTGCCGTAGTAACCCAAGGCGTATTTCTTGACCTCGTTGGGGACCACCCGGTAGCGCTCGCCGCTCATTACGTTCATGACCGCCTGCGTCCCTACGTGCTGGGCGAAGGGGGTGATCATGATCGGATAGGCCAGTTCGGCCCGAACCCGGGCGACTTCCTGCATGAGTTCATCGAAGCGATCGGACAGGCCCGCTGCCTCGAGCTGCGACTGGAAGTTGGACAGCATCCCGCCCGGTGTTTGATGCATGTAGTGCATTCCGGTGTATTCGTGCGGAACGCCGACGGGTTTGCCTTCGTCTTCGGCGATGCGGGTAAGTTTCCGGCTAATTGCGGCGACGCGTTCGTCGTCGACGTTCACTGCGTAACCAAGAGCCCGCAGATCCCTCACGGTGCCTTGGGTGGAGGGCTGACCGTTGCCCGAGGCGAGCGGCGCGATGGAGGTGTGGACAGAGTCGGCTCCGAGTTCCACCGCTTCCAGGCAGACCAGGGGCGCGAGGCCCGTCAGGCTGTGGGTGTGCACTTCCAGCGGCCTGGTGCCGATGACAGCCCGCAACGCCGGAACCAGGGTGCGTACCCGGTCCGGAGTAAGGAGTCCGCCGGCATCCTTGAGCATGATCCGGTCCACGCCAGCTTTTTCGATCAGTTCCTTCGCTTTGGCGACGAACAGATCGTCGGTGTGCACCGGCGACTCACAGAAAGACACTGCACCGAAGGTCTCTGCGCCCAGCTGCTTGGCCCGGAGCAGGGCGGCGGAGATATTGTCGACGTCGTTGAGTCCGTCGAACGCGCCGATCTCCCTGAATCCGTTGGCTACAAGGCGATCAACCCACGCCTCAATGACGTCGTCGGGCAGGAAATCGAAGCTTGCCAGGTTCTTTGAGCGGATCAATGCCCTGAAGGTCGTGTTGGGCGCATGCCTGTGCATCAGCCGGACCCGCTCCCACGGGTCTTCCTTCAGGTACCGGACGGCGACATCGAATTGGATGGGCGCCATCAAGTCCACGTGCTCGAACCCGGCAGCGTCGAATTCCTCGATCATCTCGATCATGTGGGACGTGCGCATGCGCGTCGCCCACAGGCTCTGGTGGCCGTCGCGCAGCGTGGTGTCGATGATTTTCACTTCACGGCGACTGTGTGGGGGGCGTCCGCCGCGGCTCATGACTTCCGCGATGTTGACGGAGGAGTTCTCTGGCATGTGCCTCAGCTCCTTTGCTGGTGTGTTGGTGGGGTGTGCGGGTTTCGGGTCAGCGTGTTGCAAGGTGCGGCGAGCCGGCCTTCGCCGAGAACCTCCTCGGCGGCAGGTCCGCCATGGTCAGCAGGCCAGGTGCAGCGCCTGGAATCGACGGGATGACGTTCGCGGCCACAGCCACGGTGGAGGCATAGCTGTCGATGCGGCTGCTGGAGAACTGCAATGTTTGGAATCCACTCTCGATCCGCCAGCTGTCGCCCTCAGGGAAACCGTCCGAGGTCTCGAAGATCCCGAAGTCGATGACTGCATCGACCACCACACGGCCATCGACGAGTCCCCTTGCGGAGTGCCGGAGCACGGCGATCGTTCCCGCCTCAAGGGTGAGGTGCGGCGTTGTGCGCGGGTGCTCGGTGAAGAGCACAGGTTCTGGCTCATCGACGACGATCTTGTCGAGGCTCCAGCCCAGGCCGTCACCCAGGGCGGCGACGGACTCCCGGAAGCCCACGTGCCCGATCACCCCGCCGTCGTTACGCTGGGCGGCAAACTGTGTGGCCGTGAGCCCGAAGCCGAATTTCGAGAGGATGCCTCCGTACCCGGACATCTCCGCTGTCCTGCGCATCGTCACGCCGGTCACGTCCGTGGTGAGGCTGCTGAGCAGCATTGGGAGGGTGTCCAGGAGGATTCCGGGGTTGCAGCCGGTGCCCAGGACGGTGCAGCCCGCGGTCCGGGCTCGCGCGTCGATGCGCCGGGCAACGGGACCGTGGTCGAAGAACCCGAAGCCCAGCTGTTCGCAGATGGTGACGATGTCCATGCCGCGGTCCAGGAGCGCGTTGATGATCGGTTCGACCTCCCCGACGAACGAGGTGGTGGCGACGAATGCGACGTCGGCGTCGGGCGCATCTGCCAAGGCCGGAACGATGCGTGCGGTCGGGTCCGTTCCGGGAACGACGGCGGCGAGGTCACCTGGGCCTGCTGCAGGGTCGACGGCGCCGACCAGCCGGCATTGCGAGGCATCGACCAGCAGCGCTCCCACGGCACGGCCGACGGCTCCCAAACCGACGAGCAGCACGCGTGGTGCGTCAGTAGAGTTCATGATTGTCCTTTGGGATGAGTGGGGGCAGGATGGCGGCTTGGCATCAGCGGTCAGCCGAGGCCGCCCAGAGTGTCTGTCTCGGTGTTGCCGATCCGGGTGAGCACGTCGGGACGGATCCGCCGGATGCGGGCGAACCAGGCGAATCCGGCGAGCATCGACGCCACGAAGAGATACGGAATGAGGTTCAGCGGGAACGCCGGCACCGGCCAGACGTTTGCGAAGAAGATGTACGCCATGGCCAGCACGGCGATGGTCGCACACACCGTGACCAGGGTGCGCGGCATGCCCATCTTCCGCACGTACACCGCGCAGGCTAACGAGACGAGGGCGTAGGCGACCATGTAGCCGTACACCCCGAACGTATCGAGCCAGACCACGATCTCCATCGGGTGTACTCCGTTGAGCAGCAGTGCGATGTTAACGACGACCGATAAGGTGCCGCCGATGAGGAGCACCCGGTGTGGAGTGAGGTGCTTCCGGTGGGTCCGGCCGAGGCTCTCGTGCACCACTCCCTCCTTGCCCATGACGTAGACGATGCGTCCGAGCACGTTGAGCGCTGCGATGCACACAGCCGAGAACGAGGCAGCGACGCCGAAGAGCAGTACGGCCGTGAACCAGACGGGCATGCCGATCCGGTCGGCGATGTCCTGCAGCGGGTTCGCCGATTCCGCGAGCCCATCGCCGAGCACCGCGATCTGCGTGTACGCCCCGAAGAGGTAGATCAGGCCGATGCCGACGACGCTCCACATGATGACGCGGGGAATGGCCTTGTACGGATTCTTCGCCTCACGGCCGAGCGCGTCGGCCGAGGAGAAACCCGCGAAGCCTAGAACGCCCAGCACCATACCCGCCGCGATACCCTGGGGCGGCGCACCTTCAAGGGTGAACTGCTGGGGATCCCACGCGTCCGGTCCGATCGCGAAAAGTGCCGTGACGAACAGCGTCAGGATGATCAGCACAGACACGATCTCCAGCACAAACGAGACACGCGCTGAGATCTGGATCCCTTGGATGGTGAAGAACGTCGTGACGGCACCGAGAATCAGGGTCAAGACGACGTACCCTACCGTGCTGGCAGCCGGCACCCCGAAGGCCTGCAGCAGGTCGGCCGCGTAGGAGACGCCACCGCCGAGCGAGCCCGCCGTGACCCCCCAGCAGCCGATGATCAACGCCAGACCGGCAATGTAAGCGGCCGTCGGTCCGAGCGATTTCGAGACGTAGGTGTAAAGGGACCCGGCCGAGGCGTTCTTCCTCGCGAAGATGGTGACGCACCAGCCGACACTCAGGATCACAATCATCGCGAGCAGGAGCGACAGCAGTGTGCCGCTTCCCGCGCTGATGAATATCGCGGCCGCGGTGAACGCCAGGACCGCGCTCGGGGCGATGTTCGCGATGGCCTGGGCGCCGAGCTCGGCTGACCCCATCACGCCGCGACGGAGCCCGGCATCTTGGGGAGGTGCCTGTTTAACTGTGGACATGGGTGCTCTCCTTCGAGCGAATGATTTGTTGGGGGGATCCGGGGTTAGCCGGGTCAGGGGATGAGCAGTGTCCGCAGCACGCCGCCCGCCTCGAGGTCATCGAGCGCCTCCGCAGCCTCGGTCAGGGGACGACGTCCGGAGATGAGCGGGTCCAGTTTGAGCCGGCCTTCCATGTATTGGTCCACCAGGGCAGGAATGTCGATCGAGGGGCGGACCGAACCATAGTTGGAGCCGAGGATCCGCTGGTCAGCCTCGGCGAGGACCAACGGCTCAAACGAAGCCTTGGCACCGGTGGGCGGCAGTCCAACAATCACAGCGGCGCCCCCGAGGGCCAACATTGAGATTGCCTGCTCGGTGGTGACGGTGCGTCCAATCGCATCGAAGGCGTAGTCGACGCCGTCAGGAATCAACGCACGAAGCTGCTCAACGACGTCGCCCTTCGAGGCGTCGATGCGGTCAGTCGCGCCGAATTCCAGGGCCATCTCCGTCTTTTCGTTTACGACGTCGATCGCGACAATCCGCTCCGCTCCCGCTATTTTGGCCCCCTGGACTACGTTGAGTCCCACCCCACCGCAGCCGATCACGGCAACTGTCGAGCCGGGTTCGACGGCCGCGGTGTTCGTGACGGCACCTACGCCCGTGGCCACTGCACAGCCGACCACCGAAATCACGTCAAGCGGGGCGTCGCTGCGGACTTTGATCGCACCGGACGCCGGCACTACTACCTCCTCCGCAAAGGAGGAAACGCCCAAGTAGTGGAAGATGGTTTCTTCGGTGCCGTCGTCGGTGGTTTTGCTCATGCGGGGGGTGCCGTCGAACAGCACACCCTTGGGCGCCACGAGGGTCGCAACCTTTTGGCAGCGCGCCTCGCGCCCCTGCGTGCAATGGCGGCACTCGCCGCACGGTGGCACCCAGCTGAGGACCACGTGGTCCCCCACGGCGAGGGACGTGACGCCCTCGCCAAGTTCGACGACGACTCCGGAGCCCTCGTGGCCCATCACCATCGGAACGGCGGCGTCCCAATCGCCCTGGCGGACGTGTAGATCGGAATGGCAGACGCCGGCGGCCGCGATTTTGACGCGGACTTCGCCCGCCTTCGGGGCGGCCAGATCGACGTCGGTCACGGCAACTCGGGTATCGGAATCGCGGAAGACTACTGCCTTCATGGTTCCTTCTCCTTCACTTTTGGGCATGCGAAATCAACGCCTCGCATGTAAGGGGGTTTGGGTGTGGGCGGCAGCTTGGCGGCACTGCCCGATGCAACCGGAAGGTCCGGGTGAAATGGTCCTATTCGGCGACGAAGTAGAGACGCTTGTTCGCGAACTCGCCGATGCCTATGGGGCCCATTTCGCGCCCGAATCCAGATCGCTTCACGCCGCCGAACGGGATGTCCGCTCCTTCCGCGGCAATGATGTTTACGTGGGCCATGCCGACCTCCAGCTGGGAGGCCAGCCGTGCACCGCGTGCCGTGTCAGTCGAGAACACCGAACCGCCGAGACCCAGCGGGCAATCATTGGCCAGCTCCAGCGCCTCCTCGTCGCTGTGTACCCGGTACACAGTGGCTACGGGACCGAAGATTTCTTCGCGGTACGACCCTGAGTCGCGGGGTACGTCCACGAGGACCGCGGGTGAGAAGTAAGCGCCGGGCCCATCGGACAGCTCGCCGCCTGCCAGGAGCCGGGCACCCTCGGAGACGGCCGTTCTGACCTGGGCGTCAACCGTTTCCGCGGCGGCGCGGGTGGAGAGCGGGGTGTACTCCCCCGCCTGGAGGTTCAATTGGTCACCGGGTTTGAGACCCTCGGCGAGCGAAACCAGTTCGGCAACGAATTCGTCGTAGATGTCGTCCATGACAATCAGGCGCTTGTTGGAATTGCACACCTGTCCGCCGTTGTAGATGCGGTTCTCCCACGCGGCCTGGGCAATGCCGGCGACGTCCTCGGAGTCGAGGACCACCATTGCATCGATGCCACCGAGTTCCAGGACGCACTTCTTGAGCGCGGAGCCTGCCTGTGCGCCAATGATGGCGCCCGCAGCTTCCGAGCCTGTCAGTGAGATTCCCTGGACACGAGGATCATCGATGATGACGGCGATCTGCTCATGCGAGGTGAACAGGGCCTGGTAGCCTCCGGACGGAAGTCCGGCCTCCTGAAGGATCTCCTGCATGGCGAGGTTCGAACGTGGACAGATATCGGCATGCTTGAGCAGGATCGTGTTCCCCAGCACCAGATTCGGGGCTGCGAAGCGGGCAACCTGGTAGTATGGGAAGTTCCACGGCATGATCCCGACCAGGACACCCAGCGGAAGCTGCTGGATCACGGCCCGGCCAGGCACGGAGCTCGGAATCTCGTATTCGGTGACGAGACCCGGTCCGTGGACGCCGTAGTAATTGAAGATTTCAGCGGCGAAATCGACTTCTTCAAGGGCAGCTTCGATGGACTTGCCCATTTCCGTGGAGATGATCCGCGCAAGCGCATCACGGCGTTCTGTGAAGAGACCTGCTACGCGCCGCACGACTGCGGCGCGATGCTGCACAGACTGGCCCTTCCATTCCCGGTAGGCTGCGTCGGCAGCTGTGAGCTGCTGCTGCACCTGATCGTCGGTTGCTGACTCGAATGATTCCGTGATGTCACCGGTCGCCGGGTTCTGGACTCGGTACTTGGCCATGGTGGTTCCTGTCTGTTTGCTGAAGATATTCGCTCGGTGCCGGTTAGTTGGTGGCGAGGCGGGCCCGGCGTCGGCTGCCGTTGAACAGGTCGCTGACCCGGTCGAAGAGCCACACCGCGCGCAGCACGAATGGATTTATCGCCGGGGAGGGCGCATAAACCGCTTTTTCCTCCCAGACCGACTCAAGGTCTGCCGATCGCTTGCCGTCGACGATGTGGTCGGCGATGAGCGTCCCCAGGTAGGGTGCCTGCGCGAGGCCGTGGCCGTTGCAGGAGGCGGAGTAGTAGACGTTGTCGCCGACCCGCCCGGCCACCGTGGTCCACGACGCGGAGAACGAGATCCAGCCTCCCCAGCAGCGTGCGATGGGTACGTCGGACAGCGATGGGAAGCGCTTGTAAAAATTGTCCGCCAGTTCGCTCATCATCCCCGGGTCCGGGCTTCGTGGCTGGAGCGGATAGTTGGCCCCTGATTCCAGGCGGCGGACACCGAAGACAATGGTGTTGCGGGCCGTGAGTCGGAAGTTCTCCATGATCTGATGCTGGGTGACCACGCCCGAGCGGCTGGTCCATCCCAGTGCAGCGATCCGTTCCGGAGCGATCGGAGCCGTCTCGACCTCAATAATCCAGGCAGGGGTGGAGAGATGCTTGGGGATGATGTCCCACTCGCCGGAGTAGGCGTTGGTCGACAACACAACCTTGTTCGCGGTGAGCTCTCCCCCGGAGGTCGTCATAACCACCTTGCCGCCCCGTCGCTGCACGTCAACGACCCTGGATTTCTCGAACACCCGTGCCGGGGAGTCGAGCAGTGCCCGCCGCAGACCGCGGCACAGCTTGCCCGGGTTGAGCATTCCACCGCGACGTTCCCGCATACCTCCGACGAACGCTCCAGGGATGCCGATCTCCTTGGCTGTGCCGACTTGGCCGTCGACTCCAACCTTCCTGAGGATCGCCGCGAGCGTCTTCACCCGGAACATCTGGACGGGGGACACAGCTGCCCACACCATGCCGTTGGCCTCATAGTCGCAATCGATCTTGTGGCTCTCGATGAGACCTTCCACGTAGTTCGCCGCGTTGTCCGCGAACCTCACCATGCCGGGCAGCTTTTTCGGAGAAAGGACCTGCAGCATCCGAAGGTCTCCGCCGGGAGCGGAGGCTATCTGCCCGCCGTTGCGCGAGCTGGCTCCGTAGCCGCAGAACTCGGATTCGACCAGCGCCACGTCCACTCCCCGCTCGGCAAGGCACAGCGCGGTTGCCATGCCGCCCACGCCCCCGCCAACCACGGCGACGTCGCACTCCTGGGTTCCCTGCAGCGACGGCGCGAATTCCGTTGGTGGGTCAATCCATCCCGTGAATGTGCTGTACTCCACGTTCTTGAACTTGGCGGTCACGACAGTACTCCTTCTTTGTTCGCGGCGGCCGCGGCGTCCTCCCGCGCGTTCCGCTCCCACAGCGTCTTGTAGCCCTTGAAGTAAATGAATCCCTGGGTGCCCCATGTTGCCAACGCGGCGGTGTAGAACCAGGAGCGGTGGGCGTCATCGAACGGCCATGGAAAGAAGTCGTAAGTGATGGCGATCAGCATCGCCACGATCGTGATCATCCCGGTGGCGACGGCCCAGCCCTTCGAGTCGGCACGCCAGAGCCGTCGCGCGAAATAGAACAGGAAGATCGACGTGATCAGGTTCATGATGACGAAGAACGTCGCAGGGGCGACGCCGTACGCCCCGCCCTCATGGAACCCCACCAAGACGATTCCGCCGGCGATGGCGAGTGCGAAGGCACCCACCTCCACCCAGAGGGTCGGCTTGTAGCGATGGGTGACCATCATCAGGCCGAGGATGAGGACCAGCGTGAACCCAAATGAGCGCGAAAACGCGTCGAGGAAATACGCAATCGTGTACATCGGGCTGTTCGGGTCGCCGCCGCTCAAGACCGACCACAACAGGAAGTTGGTCGCCGAAGTGCCGACCACCATCCACTCGAGGCCAAGGAAATAGTTCTTGTACCTCCGAATGAACCGCCACCCGTAGAAGAAACCTGCAAAGATCAGCCACAAGTCTGCCAGAAGGAAGAGTGATTCGATCATGATGCTGATTCCTTTCGAAGCCGGGCGATGATTCTTTCAGCAGCCCGCTGGCCCGTAAGGACCGCGCCATTCATGCATCCGGCCCATTCGCCGGCGGTCTCGGTGCCCGCCCATTCGATCCGGCCATGCGGCTCAGTGAGCGCGCCTGCGTATGTCATGGTGGCGTAGGGAGGCGCTGCCGGGTTCGGCCCACCGGGGGCAAACGTGTCCGTGCCCCAACAGTGGTCTGTGTAGTCGATGGGACTTTCTGCCTGCGAACCGTAGAGGGTTGCCAACTGCTCAAGGACACGCTCGCGACGAAGCTTCGGGCTGAAACCATCGAACACCCGTGGATCGCAGAAAGCCATCAGGATCCCGGGGCCGTCCTGGGGCGAGACATCAAAGGTGATGAACACCGTGCCGGTGTCGGTGACGGACTCGCCGGACAACCCGTCGGCCCGCCAGAATGGCGTTTCGTACGCTACCAGCGCCTTGCTCAGGGCACCCATGCGCCAGGTCTTGGTGAGGCCTTCGGCAGTCTCCGACAACGCGGGTTCGAATTCGATGTCAGACCGGTGCGCAGGCGCGGCCGTCACGATGGCGTGCTTGGCCTGGATCGTCGCGGTGCCCGTGTGGACGGTGACGCCCTGTCCATCCTGGACAATCCGGCGGACCGGTGAATTCAAGACCACACGGTCGCCAAGCTGTTCGGCCAAGCGCCTCGCGACCTCCTGCGTGGTCTCGGCGATCCGGTCCTGCTGCTGGCCGTTCTCGACATCCAGCATGTGGCTGATTCCCCCCACGGCGCGGATGTAGCGCAGAGCGTGCAGAAGCGACACATCCCCGGGGCTGGATCCCCACTGCACTTTGCTGACCAGTGTCATCAAGGCACGTGTGCTGGGCAATGCCCGCTTGCGGTCGAGCCATTCGCCGAACGAGATGGAATCCAGCTTGGCCGCGTCCGGAGACTCCCAAGCAGCCTCGACGTCGATGGTCCCCACCAGCTTTTCCAGGGCCATCTGGACCCGGGCCATGTCCACCACGCCCGCCGGCGACACCGGCGGAATCGTCCCCGTGTATTCACGGCGCTTCCCCGCCAGCCACTGAACGTTACGCCCGGTGGCGAACTGGCTCGTCGTAGTGCACCCGACCCTGGCCGCGAGATCACGGATGGCGGTGTGCCGCGGTGATACCCAGGTAGCGCCCAGATCCACTTTCACTCCGGCAACTTCGCCGGTATAGGAACGTCCCCCAACCCGGTCCCGGCCCTCAATTACCATGACCGAAGCGCCCGTATTCACAAGCCGGTCCGCCGCGCTCAAGCCTGCGAACCCCGCCCCGACAATGACCACATCCACAGTCTCCCTACGGGTGCGTGTTTCAACTGATCTGGACATGGCTTCCTCCTGTACCAACACGTTCGGCGTGCTGGAAGACGTAGTAGGTGATGGGGTCCACCAATGCTTGGGGCATGTGGTGCCCCATCCCGGGGATGACCACGTGCTGCGCCTTGCGGATGGCGCTCACAGTGGCTTCACCACCGCTCTGGGCCACCATGAGGTCACGGTCACCGTTGATGACCAGTGTCGGGGCCGTGATCCTGGCGAGCTCGGGGGTCCTGTCTCCGGCGAGCTGGATTGCCTGGATCTGACGCGCCGAGCCGGCTGCCAGGTCCCCGGCGCTGCGGTCCCACCCGCGTGCCGCGATGGCAGCTTCGGCGGCATCATCGATCGGGTATTCCTTGCCCGCAATGTGCCGGGTGATCCGCAGATGGGCGCGAACGGCCTCTGTACGGTTGCGGGCGTCCGGCCCCATGAGGAGCCGGATCGTTGACGCCGCCGGCTGGCCGACCTTCCGAGAGCCCGTGGTGGAGTAGATCGACGTCAGTGACAGGACGCGGTCTGGCTCGGTTGCGGCGATGGTCTGGGCGATCATTCCGCCGAGCGAACGGCCGACAACATGGACCCTCTCGATCCCCAGATGATCAAGGACGCCCACTGAATCCTGGGCCATGTCCGCGAGCGTGTAGCCGTCGCGGCGCGGACGCGCCATGACCTGGCGCCAAACCGCCGGTGCCGGCGTCGTCATGTAAGTGGACCTGCCGACGTCGCGGTTGTCCACGGAGACCACCCGGAAACCGTGGGCGACCAGGGAATCGACCACGGGTTCGGTCCAGAAGGTGAGATCTTCGCCCAGTCCGGCGATCAGCAGGATCACGGGGTCGGCTTTGCTGCCGGCGTCACGGAAGCAGATGGTCACCCCGGAAGGTACGACGGCGAACCGGTCCAGGTCCGCCGCGGCGAACTCAGACATGGGCCACCTGCTGACCGGTTGCACGGCGGCCTGCGGACCGCACTCCAAACTCAAGGTTCCCATCCGTGACCGGTCCGCGCAGTGCCTTGGCGTCCTCCGGGTAGGACATCATAGTCCGCCAGGGCTTCACGGTTCCCTGCCTCGGAAGCACTCCCTCTCCGCGCTTGGCGTATCCGGACTGCAGGTCCATTACCGGCTTGGTGGTCATTCCCGGCACCGCGACCGGCACAACAGTGTCGTAGCCATGCGCGTCCATGTGCTTCACCAAGTCGATGAAGTACCGGCACAGTAGGCTGACCTTGAGCGTCCACGAGGACGTCGTGTAGCCGATGGCCATTGCCCAGTTCGGGATACCGCTGAGGAGGGTCCCTCGGTAGGCGACGGTGTCGGCAACGTCTACCCGGCGCCCGTCTACCTCGATCGGCATGCCGCCGAAGAGCTGCAGGTTCAGTCCGGTGGCCGTCACAATGATGTCGGCGGCAAGTTCCTCTCCCGATTCCAGGACGACACCGCGCTTGCTGAAGCGTGCAACGCTCCCCGTGACGACGGAGGCGTCGCCGGACTTGATGGCGTCGAAGAAGTCGCCGTCAGGCGCCGCGCACAGGCGCTGGTCCCATGGTGCGTACGGCGGATTGAAGTGCTTGTCGACGTCGAAGCCCTTCCCAAGCCGCTTGATGTTCTCGCGTCGCACCATGGCGCGTCCGGCTCTGGGGAACCGGCGCAGGCCTTCGACAACGAAGTGCTCGGTCCAGATGTTCTTGTACCTCGTGGCTGCGTATCCCAGGCGCTCGCCGAGGAGCTTCGTCAGGGCCAACGCCACACGGTCCACCCGCGGCAACGGCATGATGTAGGTCGGGGTCCGTTGGAGCATGGTGACGTGACCGGCAGCCCCGGGCCCCTTTGCCATAGCGGGAACCATGGTTACAGCAGTGGCACCGCTGCCGATGATCACAACCTTCTTACCGCTGTAGTCCAGGTTCTCCGGCCAGTGCTGCGGATGCACAAGCACACCCTCGAAGTCCGCGCTCCCGGCGAACGATGGTGAGTAGCCTTCGTCGTATTTGTAGTACCCGGTGGCTGCAAATACCCACCCCGCCTTAACCGTTTTCGTGATGAGGGCTCCGGAGGCCGGATCGCTTATTGAGACCGTCAGCGTCCACTTCGAGTCGGTGGAGGACCATTCGGCCCGCTGCACGCGGTGCCCGGTCCTGATCAGGCCCGCCAGCGCGTTTTCATCGACCGTCTCGTGAAGGTAGTCCAGGATCAACGGAGCGTCGGCGATCGCATTCTCGTGGCGCCACGGCTTGAACTCGTAGCCGAAGGTATGCAGATCGGAGTCCGAGCGGATGCCCGGGTACCGGAAGAGATCCCACGTACCGCCGATGTTGTCCCGACCTTCGAGCACGGTCAGGGATTTACCGGGCAGCTCGCGCCTGAAGTACGTCGCCGCGCCTATCCCGGAAATTCCTGCTCCAATCACCACGATGTCGAATTCCTCGACCCCGCCTGATGCTCCACTGGTCATCGTTGGCTCCTTGCTGTTCCAAAAGCTGTTGATCAAGTGTCGCCAGTCACACCGGGCGGCCACTACGACAACGCGCACCGGCTTTAACCGGCCGGGGTGCACCGTGCACATGATGGGTTCTGTCCGGCTGAATCCGCAGTGACTCACCCGCCGCGGCAAGGCAAACTGTCAATATGGAAGAACTTTGGCCACCCCCCAGCCCGCCGGCCGCTGACATGATCCGCTCCATCTGCGAACGGCTCCTGAACGAAGCCGACACCTTCGCAGGGGCGATCTCGGAGCCGGCGGTCATTGCACTCAACGCCCCCGCTCTCCTCGCGGATGCGTCGTTGTTGGCTGAAGACCGCGAACTCAATCGCTCCGATCTTGTCCAATGGCTCACGTCAAACATCCAGCACCCGGGGATGCGGGTGGATCCTTATGTGGGACCCAGAACCGCCGCCTACATCGCAGATCTCGTGTCCCGCGGCATCGCCCCGGATTTCGCATCTGGATGGCGGGCTGCGCTCGCAGTGGGGTGGCGGGGATGGCTCACCGAATGCGTGTCGCAGTGCTCCGACCAAGACGTCCTGGTGGAAGTCCTGGATAAGTCAGCTCACTCAATGGTGCAGTACGCCCTCGACTCCGTCTCGGTCCTTCGCGAGGCGAGCCTGACGGCCTCAATGGGAAACGCCAATGCGGAGGCTGTTGCCATGATCCAGCTGATCGCCGGCGGTGCACCCATGACGCAGGACCTTGCCGAGGAGCGCCTGGCCTACCGCATGGCACGTCAGCACGTCGCCCTTGTGCTGTGGACCGATGATCCCCACAGTGGAAGCTCCTTGGACAAGGCAGTAACCGCCTTGCGCTCGGCTGCGCCTGGACGTGCCCTGCTGGTAGCAAGGGCCAGTTCAGCGTCCCGATGGATTTGGCTCTCCGGGCATGAGCAGCCGGACCTGCACCACCTGGAAAAGCTCTTGGCGAAAGAAACGCAGGTAAGGGGCGCAGTGGGCAGGCCCGGTCACGGCCTCGAGGGCTTCAGAGCCAGCCACCAGGACGCGCTGGCGGCCCAGGCTATGCTTACCCGGTTGGGATCGGACCGGCAGTTCACGGTATACGCCGACGTCGAACTTGTTGACGGCCTCACGAAGGACCGCCTCAGCGCACAGCGCTTCGTGGCCCGGACACTCGGTCCACTGGCGGAGGCGGACCCAACGCTGCAGGAGGCGTTGCTGACTTATGTGCAGTGCGGCTTCAACACCACCAGGGCCGCATCCCGGCTGTACCTTCACAGGAACACGGTGGAGCGGCGTGTTTCCCGGTCCAATGAACTCTCAGTGGTGAAGGTCGAAGACAACCCTGCCCACGTCGCCGCCGCGCTCCTGGTACTGGACCTCGTGCCCGGCATTGTTGCCCCGAGGTCGAGTTAGAGCTGAACTGGACACTAACCGCGTCTACTCCGTGACAGGTCAGCTTGGATTCGAGGCACCTTCGCTACGTCATTAAGGAGTACACCCCAACCTGACATCAGATCCGGCGGGGTTCGGCCTCAGGTTAGGACCTGTTTCGCTTATGGTTGGCGGCACACACCCCAGTTCGTAGACTTCCTCCTGACAGTCCGGTCGGACTCACGAAAGCCAAGCTCTGTCGCCCCGTGGATGTGTTAGCGGCCATGAAAAACTGCCCATTGGCGGCCACGGAAATGCCCACTGACGGCCAGTAAAACTGCCCATTGGTGGCCATGAGATCTGCCCACTTCCTTACTTACCTGCCGCGTCTTAAGCGGCGGGGCCTCTCCCCGGGATTTGATGACGGTGTCTAGACGCACCAAGTCACTCGGGAAGAGGCCCTGTATGAAGCATGACGGAGAAATCATGGAAATTCTTGCTGCCTACGATCTGACCGGATCGTTACGCGCCACGGCCGAACTCACGGGCTGCTCGCATCACACTGTTGCCAGGCATGTCGCCGCCCGGGACGCGGGCCGGCCGATCGGAGAACCCGCCCCGCGGAACCGGGTGACCGGCCCGTTCCTGCCCAAGATTGAGGAATGGGTCGAGGCGTCCAAGGGCCGGATCCGCGCCGATAAAGCCCACGAGAAGCTGCTCGCTCTGGGCTATGCGGGTTCCGAACGGTCCACCCGCCGGGCGATTGCGCAGGTCAAGGCCGCGTGGCGGCTGGGTCACGTGCGGGTCCACCGGCCGTGGATCGCGGAGCCGGGGATGTGGCTGCAGTACGACTTCGGCGACGGACCGCGCATCGACGGGGTAAAGACCGTCTTGTTCGTGGCCTGGCTGGCGTTCTCGAGGTTCCGGATCGTAATCCCTTTGCGGGACCGGACCGCGCCGAGCGTGTTCGCCGCACTGGACCGGTGCTTCCGGATCCTGGGAGGCGCACCGACCTATGTCCTGACCGACAACGAGAAAACGGTGACCACGGCCCATGTTGCCGGGGTGCCGGTCCGGAACCAACAGACCCTGGGCTTCGCCCGTCACTACGGTGTCACCGTGCTGACCTGCCAGCCCGCGGACCCGGCCACGAAAGGCGGAGTCGAAGCCTCGGTGAAGCTGGCCAAGGCAGACCTCGTGCCCAAGGACACCAACCTGCGCACGGACTACGGCTCCTTCGCCGAGCTTGAGGAGGCCTGCGAGGCGTTCATGGACGATGTCAACAGCCGGGAACACCGCACCATCCGGCGTAAACCCGCCGTGGTGTTGGCCGAGGAGCAGCCCCGCCTGCACCCGGTTCCGGACGCGGCCCATACGGTCGCGTTCGGACTCGCCCGCACGGTTCCGGAGAACACCCCGATGATTACCTTCGAGAACGCCCAATACTCCGTTCCGGCGCAGCTGCTCGGAACCCGCGTGTTCGTCCGCGCCCACGGCACCGGACCAGACGAACACGTCATCATCGTCCACCACGGCCCGTCGGGTCCGGTCGAGGTCGCCCGCCATCACCGGGCCCGGCCCGGTAGCCCCGCCATCAACGATGAGCACTTCCCCGGGACCAGGACCAGGATCCCGGGCGACTACCCAGTGAAGGCACGCAGCGCGGACGAGGCCGAGTTCCTGGCCATCGGCGAGGGCGCCAGGACCTGGCTGGTCGAAGCCGCCGCGGCCGGCACGGCCCGGATGAACGTGAAAATGGCTGAAGCCGTGACCCTGGCAAAGATCGCCGGCTCCGCTGAAGTCGATAAAGCCCTCGGCAACGCAGCCTTCCACGGCCGGTTCGCGCACGGGGATCTGGCTTCGATCCTGAACGCCGGAAAGTCCCGCACCACCACCCACTCCGCGGACGAAACTCGGTCGCTGACCCAGGGAACCAGTGCCTGGGCAGCCATGGGCTCCCCGCACTCCATCACGCAGAAGGAGCAGAACCGATGAGCCCCGTCGCCACGCCCAACACCGCCGCCCCGGCACTGCCGGCAGAGCTGGAAGCGTTGATGCGGCAACTGAAGATGCCCCACGCCCGAGCCCTGGCCCCGGAACTGATCGCGACCGCCCGGGCCCAGCGATGGGAACCGGCCGAGATCATCAAGGCACTCTTCGTCGAGGAAACAGCCGGCCGAGCCCGGTCGATGCTGGCCACCCGGCGCAAGGCAGCAGGGTTCCCGACCGGTAAAACCTTCGACGTCTGGGACCCCGCCGTCTCGTCCATCCCGGGCCCGACCCAGCAGGCACTCCGTACCTTGGAATGGATCAGCCGGCGGGAAAACCTCGTCGTCTGCGGCCCTTCCGGAACCGGGAAAACGTTCTTCCTCGAAGCGCTCGGCCAACAAGCCGTCGAAGCCGGAATGCGCGTGGCTTGGTTCCGGCTTGAGGACCTCGGCGCCTTGATCCGGGCCCACCGCACCGATGACAGCGTCACCCGCGCCGTGACCAGAATCCTCCGCGCCGACCTCGTCGTCATTGACGACATCGGCCTCTTACCGGTCGCGACCGACGCCGCCGAAGGCCTCTACCGGGTCGTGGACGCAGCCTACGAAAAACGCTCCGTCGCGATCTCATCGAACCTGCACCCGGCGGGTTTCGATGAGCTCATGCCCAAAACCCTCGCAACGGCAACCGTAGACCGGCTCCTGCACCACGCCCACGTCTGCCAAACCAGCGGCGATTCAATCCGCCTCACCCAAGCCCTCGCCGGAAAAGGAGTCACCCAACTGAACTAACAAGACTCGTGATGGCCAATCCCGCCGAACCAATAAGTAGGCAGATCTGTTGGCCATCACCGGGCAGTTTTGCTGGCCACCAGCGGGCACATCAGCTGGCCGCCGGTGGGCAGAAACTCATGGCCATTGACATGGATGGAATGCGGCTGCCCTCCAAGAGATACGAAGCCCCTGCAGAACACCATGGATTCCGCTTCGGTCATGTCGCCCCTGGTTGCCTGCGGAGTGAACACGTGACGGCAAGAAAAGAGCAAACCGTGGTCAGATTCAAAACAGACTTAAGTGTGCACACTGTACACACCCACTTTGGCTCGACAAGGCGACTCTTCGATGCCGTGAGGAGAGGAAGATCCAATGGCTGAGACCGACGAAACAGAAATCGCTGGAAGTCATGTCGTACCTAATCCCTAGGCCCATGAACATGCGTAGGCCGCTCCGGACCCACCGGACAGAACCGAAAGAAGGAACGAGAATGACCCCAGTTCAAAGCACGCGGAGCGCCCACCAGCCAGGACGCTGACTCCGCTCCCCACCCAAACTGAACAGGCCGTACCCGGCGGCCAGGCACAAGCCGGGACTCCCAATCAGAGGGACTTGTCAGGAAATGTACACACATTAAAGCAAAAACCCCTCTGACGAGGGGAAATGCTGTGCCCGAGGTGGGACTCGAACGCGATTCCCGCCCTTGATATTGCTGGGAACCCGCGGAAACCTGCCGAATCCGGCCCAGTCCGGCAGCTGTACGGGCCAGTCCGAGGCCCAAAGTGTGGACATTGTCCACACTCCATTTTTTGCCGCTGTCGATGGTAGCCGGGACGCCGACCGCGGCCCAGGACAGCCGACGCGCAACGAAGAGGCGCCCGGTACACGGCAGTTACCGGAAGTTCCCGTAAGACTTGAGCAAGAAGCCTTCATTGGATTTCCTCCTTTCACACATTCATGGCGGTTCGATCACGAGGCGACATGACCTCACCGCTTGAAGAAAGTGAGGATGTAGAAGGTTTGCAGCCATTCCGCTGTAGATGAACGTGGCGTGAGCCGGCCTCGGGACAGGACCGTTCACCAACGAAGTGGGAATTGGACCAGCCCGTGGACCAAACTGTCAACCTGGTTGGGATACCAAAGCACCTCGTCTTCCTAGGCCGCGAGGCAATGTTGGCTCTGTGCTAAACATGACTTATGGAACGCCGCTACCAAGTCTTCGTCAGCTCAACCTTTCGCGACCTCGTTGATGAACGTCGCGAAGTCATTCAGGCCCTGCTGGAGATGGACTGCCTGCCTGCTGGCATGGAGATGTTTCCGGCTGCAAGCGAGGACCAATGGTCGCTCATTCGCAAGGTCATCGACCAAAGCGACTTCTACGTGGTCGTCGTCGGGGGCAGGTATGGCAGCACCACGGCTGAAGGCGTCAGCTACACCGAGATGGAGTACAACTATGCGGTCGAGACCGGGAAGACCATTCTCGGCTTCGTTCATGCCGACCCTGGAAGCATTCCCGCCAGCAAGACTGAATTGGACGCCGCAGCGCGTGATCGCTTGGATGCGTTCCGCGCCAAGGTACAGACTTTGCATGTCAAGATGTACAACAATGCCGAGGACCTCGGATCCAAAGTGTCCAGGGCGCTCAACATGGCCATGAAGAATACCGCTGCCGAGGGCTGGGTGCGTGGCCGCTTCGCGATGACCCCCGAGACTCAGGCCGAAATTTCAGACCTTCGTGCACAAATAAGTGAACTTAAGTTGACCAATGAACTCTCGGCCGCGCAAACGAAGAAGGCAGGTGTTCCAGAAGACCTTGCTTCCGGTAACGACAAGTACGAGATGTATGCGAACTTCTACTATTACGACACGGAAGAGGTATCGCGGGGAATCTATGCCCGCACACCGAAGTCCCGGCAGCAGCGAATTTTAATCGTGACCTGGAATGAAATTTTCTACGACGTTGGCGCCTCGCTTATAAACGAGGCCAGCGAAGAGGATATACGTAAAGTCTTAAATCGCTTTGTGCTGGGGTGTATCGTAAACCGTCCAGAGGAAAAGCTCCCCGAAGACCATGGCCGGTCCGACAGCGCCGTCGTCCTGAGTGAGAGCTTCGACGACGTCGTGGTCCAACTGTTTGCTTTAGGCCTCATCACCCACGGGGTCAAAAAGCGCTCAACCACCGATAAGGACAAGTACTGGTCTCTCACTCCCCTCGGTCAGGACGAACTGATGAAACTCCGGGCGATCAGGAAGGGTGAGGACGTAGCTCGCTGAGAACCTAGCTGTCCTTTGGCCTCCGTGAAAACCAATCGCAACTGCTCGAACGCCGGCTCACTATCAGTTAAAGGCAATTTGGTGATCCAAGTACCTGTGGGAACAAAGACGACGCATCCAGGGGACGTAAACGAGACTGCCTGAGTTTAGGTATGACGCCAGCACAATCCGCCTCGTTTTAGCCCGTAGGATAGAAGCATCGCGAGATGTGGCAGGGCCTGAGCTTGGTCCGGTTGTGCCGATTATCAGGGGCCAGTCGCCAACTCGAAGTCGAGGCTTCGCTGATCGACGTTTCCCTCGTATCTTGCTGACACATCAAACTCCCGCGAATTCCGATGTCGGCGCAGATGTTCTAATCCTCTCCACTTCGGTTTCGGCTGGCCGGTAAGGCCCGAGGGCAGAGCAATAGCGTTCGCCAACAATCCCGCAGGCCCTTTCGCAAGCGACCGCGTCAAAGTGACCCTAATAACTGCACCGCAGCTGCATGGTTTGGCTGCGTCCTCGACGCTTGGACAACAATCGTCTCGCGCTCGAGCCTAAAGTCGACGCGATCCGGTCATGGTGAAGGGCACGTCAAGCGTCCATGGATGTCTGGAGCCTCAGCAGAACGGGCCCCGTCAACAGCCAGGACGCACGAGGAGCCAGGACCATGAACGCACTCACCATCAAAGACCCCGCCGACCTGCACAGCTTCATCGGCCACACCGTCGGCTTCTGGCCCACCGAAAGCCTCGTCTGCATCACCCTCAACAACGACAAAGTCGGCGCAACCCTCCGCATCGACCTCCCCCAGCACCCAGGCCACGAAATCCACTTCGCCCAAACCGTCGCCGCGTACCTCACCACCGACGAACGAACCAACGGCATCGTCTTCGCCCTCTACACCACCAAAACGCCAGAACCAGGCGAAGCAAGACCACACCGGGCCACCATCGCAGCCCTCACCGGCGTCCTCGCACACGAAGGCATCACCATCCGCGACGGCATCTACGTCACCAACACCACCTACTCCCCCTACGACACGATGCCAGGCAGCAACATCGCCATCCCCCTCAGCACCACTGAATACTCCCAAGTCAACGCCGAATTCATCTACCGCGGCAGCACCATCGCACCCACCAACCAGGTAACCCTCCCGGCGGCGACCCACAAACAAGAGCACGCGACCGCCGTCGAACACCACAAACAAACCATCCTCAACAGACCACCAGCGACAGCCACCCACGACGCCCACCAACTATGGACCACCATGCTCGAGACCAAGGACTACCCCACCGACACGGACGTCCTAAAGCTCATCGCCTACTACCAATTCCCCCACATCCGCGACCGGCTCATGGCAGACATCCCCGGCATCAACGAACCACCCGAACACATCCTCTTCGCCCAAACCACCACAGCACCCAACTGATCACGCATCGAATGGGCCAAACAACTCCTCACCCACACCTACACCCTCACCGCCCCAGAACACGCAGCACCCATCCTCACCACCATCGGCTACATCAACTGGTGGGAAGGCCGAGGATCCAAAGCCCACCAATACCTCCAACTCGCCCTCGACTCCGACCCCTGCTGCCCCTTCGCACGCCTCACCGACCACATGCTCGGAGCCGGCATCATCGCCGGCTGGAACACCAACAAAAACACCGCCTACAAAAACAACCTAGACATGCCTTAACACGACTTGGTGCCGCATGGATCGTGGTAGACGGCCCTAGCATTCGGAATGCGGAGCTTCAAGAACCTAGATCTCTGTACGCATCTTCTTCAGATGCAGCCCGCGGCAAGGAATAGCCGCTGAAACAAGGTCTTTACTGTGCTGGTGTTGAGGGTTCGCGAAGAACCTGTTGGTCTCGGTGAGTTCGACGAGCCGCCCCTGGAACAAGACAGCGACGCGCTGGCACATGTGCCGCACCACGTCCATGTCGTGCGTGATCATCATCAAGGTCAGTCCCCGGTCGCGATGAAGTCGCTGCAGCAGGTCCAGAATGGTCCGCTGCGTGAGTGCATCCAATGCAGATGTCGCTTCATCGCAAATGAGCACCTCGGGTTCCAACAGGAGCGCCCTGGCGATAGTGGCACGCTGCAACTGGCCACCGGAACATTGCCCAGGGAGTCGATCAAGCAGGACAGGGTCAAGCTCAACTTCCTTCATGACTGCCTCAAGACGGCCGGACCGCTCAGCCTGCGCAGTATCCGATCGAAGCGGTGCCTCAAGGCTGGTGCGAAGGGTCAGCCGTGGGTCGAAGGAATCGTGTGGCTCCTGGAACACCAACTGCACGGCTGTTGAGGCCCTGCCACCGCCCGCGGCGAGCGTCCTTGTGATGCTTCCGCTACTGAAGCCTTCCAGCCCCACAATCGCCCGGGCCAGAGTGCTTTTCCCCGACCCCGATTGGCCCAGGACACCCAGAATCTCGCCCCGCTTCACCTCCACAGAGATGGAATCCAGAGCCGTTCGCTGGCGCTTGCCAGAGCCGAATCCCTTTGCCACATTCACCAATGTCAGGACGTTGCGGTCTTGCGTCCGCGCGTCCGCAATGCTGCTGGGCAACAAGTTGGATGCCGCGAGGAGCTTCTGCGTATAGGGGTTCTGCGGGCTTCCCAGAACGGCCTCAGTAGTGCCGGACTCCACAATCACTCCGTCATCCATGACCAGGACCCGGTCAGCAAAGGCTGCCACGGACGCCAGGTTGTGCGTGATGTAAAGGATGCCCAAACCGCGCTGGATCCGTTCGCGGTCCAGCAATTCCAGGATTTGTTGCTCCAAAACCTTATCCAGGGCCGAGGTCGGCTCATCGGCCAACAGGATCTCGGGCTGGCCGGCCAAGGCCATGGCAGTCATGGCCCTCTGTGCCATTCCGCCCGAAAGCTCATGAGGGTAGGCCCGAACACCCCATGCAGGATCTTGAAAGCCCACTTCGGCCAGCAGTTCACGCACTTTGGCGTCGGCAGCCCGGCCGCCAAGGCCACCGTGGATTTTTAGTGGTTCCTTCAGATGCGCACCGATGGTTCTGTTCGGGTTGAACATCTTTTTGGGCTGCTGGAACAGCAGCCCCAGCCGGCCACCACGGAGACGGTTCAGCTCGGCTTCCGGCGCGCGGGTGACCTCCACTCCGCCGAGCCTGATGGAACCGGACTGGATCCGGACTTGCGGTGGCAACAACTGCAAGATGGATTTGGCGGTCATGGTCTTGCCGGAGCCTGAACCACCCACCAACGCCACGAACTCCCCGGGCTGGACCGTAAGGCTGACTCCCGACAGGATCGGTTGTCCGGTGGAGGAGTTGCCAACGGTGAGATTCTCCATCACCAGCTCAGGCATGCTGACCCTCCACTGCCAGGATGTTCACGGCACCCGGTCCCCGCCGTGAGGCCCGCTGACCGATCAGGGTTACGCAGACGGCCACCAGGAAGATCAGCAGCCCGGGCGCGATGATCCCCCACGGCGCCCGCTCTGCGTAGGGTTGTGCTGCGGCCAGCATGGATCCCCAATCTGATTGCGGGGGCTGAACGCCTAGGCCAAGGTAGGACAACGCACCCACGCTGATCAGGAGATGTCCGAACCGAAGCGTCGCCTGCCCCAGCATGGGCGCTGCCAGGTGCGGCAGTATGTGCCGGAACACAATGAACGACGGCGTACACCCCACCACCCGCGCCGCGTCCACAAAGCCGCGCGCGGATATGTCGTACGCCAGCGTGCGGGCAAGCCTGGCAAAGGGCGTCCAGCCGGTCACAGTCAGGGCTACCAGCAGCGAGGTAAACCCGGTGCCCATGGCGGCAACGATGAACAGTGCCACCACCATTTCGGGTAGAGCGAGCAGGACATCGTTGGTGCGCGTAAAGAACTCATCCAGCCAGCCTTTGCGCCGGGCACTGAGCACACCGATCGTCAGTCCGATGACTCCCGTCATCACAGTGGCCAGCGCGGCAACCACCAAAGAGAAGCGGCCGCCGTCGAGCAGGCGACTCAGCGTATCCCGCCCAAGGTGATCCGTGCCCAACCAGTGGACGCCGCTGGGCGGCGCGAGACGTGATGCCAGGGTTTGCTGGTCCGGTGGAAAGGGCGTCAGCCATGGCGCTACCGCTACGGCGGCCACTATCAGGATAAGGAGTAAGACGGCGGCATGATCCACCGCTGATCGGTTAAGCAAGGGCGGCACTCACCTTTGGGCTGAGGAAACGATGGAGAAAGTCGGCAAGGGTAGTGATCGCAACCGCAAGAGCCACCACCACCACAACTCCGCCTTGGGCCAAGGGGATGTCGCTGTTGACGACGGCGTCGTAGAGTAGCCGGCCCATCCCCGGGATCGCGAAGATCACCTCCACGATCACGGAACCCCCTAGCAGGCCTGCGAACCAAACGGCGAAAAGCGTCGACAAGGGCACGAGGCCGTTGGGAATGACGTGCCGCATGAGTGTCTGCCCGCGGCTCAGGCCCCGTGCCCGCGCGGCGTCGATATGCTCGGCTTCAAGTGCATAGATCATGCCTGAACGGACAGCAGAGGTGAAGAAGCTGATAGGCCGCAGGGCCAGCGTTGCGGCGGGCAGCACAATTGATGAGGTGGTGCTCCACCCTGCGGACGGGAGTAAAGACAGCCTGAGCGCGAAAGTCAGGACAAGGAGCGGCGCCAGCCAGTATTCGGGTACGGCAATTAACGCCTGGGTAACTGCGGTGATCATCCTGTCAGTCCTGCCGCCCTGCTTCAGCGCAGCGACGATCCCCAGTGTAAGTGACACCACCACAGCGGTTCCCAAGGCGACCAGCACCAAACTGAGCGTGATCCCGAGAGCAGGCAGCACCTGATCAACCACAGGCGTCCGACTAACGTGTGATAACCCCATGTCACCTGAAAAGAAGTCCCCCAACCAGCGCAAGTATTGGACAGGGAGGGGGTCGTGTAGTCCCAGGCTTTGACCCAAGGCCTGCACGGTGGACTCATCCACCACGTCTCCAGAGACGCGGGACCGGATGATTTTCCGCACAGGATCACCCGGTGTCACGTACGGAATCAGGAATACGGCGAAAGACGACAGCAGGACGGCGGCCACCAGGGTCGCCGTCCGCTTGGTCAGGAAGGTGATCATGCGCTTCGGTGCGAGGGTCTCAACTCGTTGCTATGAGCCGGACTTTGCCGTCTCGGCCGTGAGCACGTACCGGGACAACGGATCCTGCACATAGGACAGTACATTGCTGCGGACCGCGTCCGTTGCCTGCTGGTTGACCAACCATGCATTGACCGCTTGATCGTTCAGGATTTCACCGGCACGGGCATAGAGTTTGTATCGTTCTTCGGTGTTGGATGCCGTGGTCGCCTCGGCGATGACTTGGTCGTACTCGACGTTGCAGAAATGGCTGAGGTTGTACGTTCCCTTGCAGGTGTAGTCGGCGGTGAGGAAACCGATCGGATCTGCGATATCGATGAGCCTGTTGCGTTGGCTCAACAGCATGTCGTAGTTGCCGGCCAGCACATCCGCTTCCGCGGCAACAGATTCTTTTGATGTGATGCTGACGGGAACCCCAATGGACTTCAGGTTGTCCTGAATCACGGTCGCGACGTCGGCAAATTCTGCCCGTTCAACGATGGCCAGGATCTCCAACGGCCTGCCCGCTGTGTATCCAGCCTGCTCAAGGAGCTTCCTAGCCTCGTCGAAGTTCTGTTTTGGCGAACTTGATGCACTCGACGCCCACGGCTCGGTGGCAGCGAAAGGACCGGTAGAAGGCAGCGCTGCACCTTCATAGACGCTGGCAGCCAAGGAATCAAGATCAAGTGCTGATCGGACAGCCCTCCGGAAGTCAACGTTGTTGAACGGTGCCCGGGCATTGTTCATGTACAGCGTCGCCGTCCGTTGAGAATCGGCTTTCAGGACCGAAACGTCGGACGCTTTTTCCAGCGAGGAAACGGAGGAAGCCGGGATGGAAAGTGAAATATCAGCCTCGCCCGTTTGGACTTGGGCTGCGCGGGTAGCGCCGTCGGTGATGAAGCGAACCTCAGCCCCGGCCAGCTTTACCTCTCCGCCCCAATAGTTTGGGTTGCGGTCCAGCGTCAAGGACTGTTTGACCTTTTCCGACACAGGCACAAAGGGTCCCGTGCAGTGACCAAACGGATCGACGGTCTCGCCCTTGTACGCTGCAGGCGAGAGGATACCCGTGTTGACGCTGGCCAAGCGGAACGGCACCAGCGGGCTCTCCACAGGAGTGGTCAGGCGAACTGTCTTTGCGTCAGTCGCCACCACACTGCTGACGGTGCTCGGACCGAAAGCCCTGGCGGGCACCCTTGCCTTGAGTACAGAATTCAGGGAGGCCGCCACAGACTCAGCGTTCAGCTCGGTACCGTCTTGGAATTTCACGCCATCGCGGATAGTGAAGTCCCACTCGCGAGGCGAAACTTGCTTCCATTCCGTCGCGAGGAATGGCACTACCTTTCCCTGCGCGGAGTCGTACTTGGTCAGCGTTTCCAAACACCCAGACAGCGACAAGATGTATGCGGAGTCGGACTCCAGCGCCCAGTTGGCCACCGGTGCACGGAAATTGTCGATCACAATGCGCTGATTAGTATCTGCCACTTTCTCGGTGACATTGGTCTGCCCCCCGCTCATACCGCAACCGCTAAGGGCGAGGAGGGCTGAGAGCCCCATTACTGTGGAACGGATAAGTGTGCGCAAAGGGGAACCGCCTACTCGGAATGCCCAGAACGGGTTGGGCATGGTGGATTGTTGACAGTTTAGGTTAGCCTTACCTGCACTCTTCACGAGCAAATTGCGAAGAAGCCTCGTAACATATGCACAACCTGACCCAGCCGACCCCTTCCCCGATCGAATCGCCGATCACCCAGGCAGCGGATAACCATTGACAGAGCAGACCTCTCAACCGTATCGTCAACAATCAGCAGTTGCAGGTCGTCGACAATCGACGTGTTACTTAGAATGAGTCCCGCCCGGAATTCCGGCCATCCGACCGGCGCTGGTCGTGCCGATCAGCCGCTATGAACCCCGGCGACCCGTACACACCCTCGCCACCGACGTCGAAAGACGACACTGAAAGAGAGAAGCGATGACAACCACCACCGATCTACCTGCCCCCCTGGTGGCGCCGGACGCAGACCGCGTGAAGTACGCGGATACGGTCATCCGCTCCATCAATCTGCCCATAGACGGCATTGCCGTTCAGGACCCGGCCACCGCCGAGACCATCGCTCATGTCCCTGATGCCGATGTTGACAGCGCACTGATCGCAGTGAGCAAGGCCGACGCAGCAGGATCGGACTGGGCCCGCAGCAGCCTTCGCCGGCGCGCCGATGTACTGCACGCGTGGTACGACAAACTCGTTGCGCACACCGAGGAGCTGGCTCACCTCATTTCGCGCGAAATGGGCAAGCCCCTCGCCGAGGCGCGAGGCGAGGTCAAGTACGGAACCGACTTTGTTCGCTGGTACGCCGAAGAGGCGGTACGGCCAGCCGGGAACTTCCGGGACACCGCCGACGGCGGCGCAAGCCTACTGACCCGGCGCTCCCCCGTCGGCCTGGCGGTACTGATCACGCCATGGAACTTTCCCCTGGCCATGGCTACCCGGAAAATCGCGCCGGCCTTGGCAGCCGGGTGCCCTGTTGTCATCAAGCCCGCAACCCTCACTCCCCTGACGACGTACTTCGCCGTCCAGCTTGCCATCGAGGCAGGTGTACCTCAAGACCTGATCCAGGTCATCACGACATCCAGGTCAGGGGCCTTCAGCGAAGCCGTCCTGCTCGACCCCAAGGTCCGAAAGGTTTCATTCACCGGGTCAACGCCGGTAGGACGACACCTACTTAATCTTGCCGCCCGGAACGTTCTCCGCAGTTCCATGGAACTCGGCGGCAACGCCCCTCTGATCGTCTTCGACGACGCTGACCTTCAACGCGCCGTCGAGGGCACCTTCGCCGCAAAACTGCGTAACGGCGGGCAATCCTGCATCGGCGCCAACCGAATCTACGTCCAGGACGGGATAGCCGACGACTTCGCCGCTGCTCTCACTGAACGCTTCGCAGAAGTCGCCGTGGGAAGCGGTCTTGGACAGCAGACAGGACTAGGTGCACTGATCGACGACCGGGCAGTAGCCCAGATGCAGTCCTACACGGACAACGCCGTCGACTTGGGGGCCAACCTGCTGACCGGTGGCCACGGATACGAATCACCCGGCAACTTCTTCGCCCCCACCGTCCTGGACAATGTGAGCGAGAATTCCGACGTTGCCCGGTCCGAGATCTTCGGTCCCATCGCCGCAATCCAGCGGTTCAGGACAGAGGACGAAGCGGTGACCCGCGCCAACGCCACCGAGTTCGGCCTGGCAGGTTACGTCTTTACCGAAAACCTCGACCGCGCGCTGAACGTCGCGGACCGCCTCGAGACGGGAATCGTGGGAATCAACCAAGGGGTCCCGTCCAACGCTGGCGCCCCCTTCGGTGGCATCAAGCAGTCTGGCCTTGGTCGTGAAGGAAGCGCTGAAGGCCTTGAAGAGTATGAAAACATTCGCTTCTATAACGTAGCGCGCCGCGCCACATCCTAGAATCGGGCTGCCTGCGCTGAGACCGGCGCCGATCTCAACCGTGCCAGGTTAAGGCATGATCGTGCCGCTCAGGCCACCTGCCCACGCTGGCGCGTCGCGGAGGGCAGCAGAAGGCGGCGACCCCGCGTCGTAAATCAGCATTGCAAGGCATAGAGAATCGTTGACAATCTACGGAATTTCCCGTATTGTCGACAATCGACGGGATGTGGAAAAGTGTCTACATATCCGAAACAAATGCTCGTCGACAATCGACTAGCTCAAGTTACTGGAGGAAAAGTGGTATTCGAAAACAAGCCGAAATTCGCTACGTTCGACATGAACGGAACGCTCATTAGGTTCGCGATAAACGACACTATGCGGGACGTTCTGGGTGCTCGGCTGCCTGCTGAGGTCGCCGACGAGTACCTGCGGATCTGCAAGGCGTACCGGATCGACGAGTGCATGGGCGTGTACAAGCCCTTCCACCAGATCGTCAACGATTCCATGGAGCGCGCCTCGCGCAAGGTCGGCATCGAGTTCCGCGCCGAAGAGGCACGCGAGGTCTACGACCGGATCCCGTCATGGGGCCCCTACCCGGGCGTCACTGCGGCGCTGAACCGCCTCGCGGAGGCCGTTCCGCTGGTCATCATCACCAACAGCGACACCGCGGTTGCCGAGAAGCTTGCGGCGAACCTCGAAGCCCCGTTCGCGGACATCATCACCGCCGAGCAGATGGGCTGCTACAAACCGCGCCTCGCCGCGTTCGAGTACATGTTCGACAAGCTCAACGTGACCCCGGACGAGATCGTGCACGTCTCCGCCAGCCCGATGTACGACCACCGCCCGGCAGCGATCATGGGCATTGAGAACAAGGTTTACGTTGACCGCGGCTTCGAGCACGACGAGCACTGGCTCGGCTACGAGCGGATCACCGACATCGCGGACCTCCCAGTCCTCTTCGGCCTGCCGCGTCCTGACGCTTCCTAAGGGAGGACCCAGATGGTGATTCACACCAAGGCGATTGCATCATGAGCCTTCCGTTGCCTCCGACAGTCAAGGGTGCGACTGCTGTGGAAAGGTTGGCGAACATGGACCTGGAACTCCCCGCGTTGGCGGCCAACGCCTACTACGTGGACCACAACCAGGTCGGGGAAAGCATTTACATTTCGGGCCAACTGCCGTTCAAGGATGGCGTACTGCTGGGCCAAGGCATCGTGGGCCGGGACGTTGACCTGGAAACAGGCAAGGAGCTCGCCCGTCATGCGGCGCTGAATTGCCTCGCCGCCGCCGTCCAGGCCTTGGGCGACCTTGACAAGGTCCGCGTGGTGCAGATGCTGGTGTTCGTAGCGAGCCTGCCTGACTTCGGTCTGCAGTCCAAGGTTGCCGAAGGTGCGAGTGAATTGCTCATCGAAGTTCTGGGCGAGAACGGGCGGCACTCCCGCACCGCGATCGGTGTCGCCGGGTTGCCCTTGAATACCCCCGTCGAGATCCAGATGGTTTGCACGGCCGCTTCCTAGGGCTGTCCCCCGTTGTTCGGGACCCGCTGAGGCAGGTCCCGAACAACACCACTTCGAGGACCAATCAAACACCAGCCTCGAACCTTCACAAACAGAATCATGAGGAGTAATCGTGAACCGGCTTCAACGGGCCCTGGACGCTCTGGTGGCAAGGATTGATACCCCTGTACCGATCATCTTGGCCGACGTGATGCAGGACAACATCGACCGCATGCAGGCTTTCGCCAAAGAGCGTGCCTTGGACGTCCGCCCGCACGTGAAGACGCACAAATGCGTCGAGATCGGGCGGCGCCAGATTAAGGCCGGCGCGATCGGCATCACCGCAGGGAACGTAGGCGAGGCCGAAGTCTTCGCTGCGGCAGGGTTCAATGACATCTTCATCGCTTACCCGGTCTGGGCTGCAGGAACCAAGGGTGCCCGTATCCGCAAGCTGGCCGAAACCATCCGGCTGCGGATCGGCGTGGACAATGTCACGGCGATCAATGCCCTCGCTGACACGATGGGCGAGGACGCTGGACAACTGGAGGTCGTGGTCGAGGTCGACTGCGGAGCCCGCCGTTCTGGCGCGCCTGCGGACGCCGCAGGCGAACTGGCCGCCGCAGCCCGCAACCGCGGGCTGGTTCCCGCAGGCGTCTTTACCTATCCCGGTCACGGCAGCTCCAGCCCGGACGCCCGCCAGGGCGCAGCCCTGGACCAGGAAAAAGCGCTCATCGCCGCGGTGCGGAGTCTCGCCGCCGTCGGCATCACCCCGGACGTGGTCAGCGCCGGGTCCACGCCCACAGTGGCATTCTCCACCAACGGTCCCATCACGGAAATTCGTCCTGGCGAGTATGTATTCAACGACTTGAACAACACCCGGCTCGGTGCCTGCACCGAAGATCAGATCGCCCTGTTCGTCGCCGGAACCGTCGTCAGCGACTGGGTGCCCAACCAGGTCATCCTTGACGTTGGCACGAAGGTCCTTGGGCGGGAGGGCAGCCCCGAACGCGGCTTCGGTGGTATTGCCGGCACCAAAGCCACCCTCTCCAAACTCAACGAATACCACGGGTTCCTCCCGTTGCCCGGGGGGTTTCAGCCTGGCATCGGCACCGTACTGCCGGTGGTGCCGAACCACGTCTGCCCGGTAGTGGTTAATTTCGAGGAATATCTCGTCACGGACAGTACGGGCACCACCCTGGAGCGCTGGCCCGTCGACGCCCGAGGCTTTCTCAACTAACCCCTATGGGCTGGACTCCCAGTGTCTGCCCACACCAAAATCCCAAGCAGGAGTGTCAAATATGAGACTTGATAAAGTTACGGCCCTGGTGACCGGCGCCAACAGCGGAATCGGGCAAGCGGTGTGCTCCCATTTCCGTCGTGAAGGGGCGCGCCTGCTGCTGACCGGCCGCAAGACACAGATCGACAGCGCACAACCAGAGGACCTCTATGTCCCGGGAGACCTCAACGACGAAGCCTTCGTCGAAAGTCTCGCCCGGCAAGCTGCCGAAACGTATGGCACCGTCGACGTCGTCGTACTGAACCACGGCCTGCAGGTCAGCGGTCCACTGACAGAGATGACTTACGAGGACGCGAAGAACGTCCTGCACAGTAACCTGCTCAGCTCGTTCCTGGTGATGAAGCACTTCGCCCCGTTGATGCCCGCCACCGGTGGATCGTTTGTCTTGGTGAGTTCGCGGCTCGGCATGGTTGGCAAGCCTGATGAGGTCTTGTACTCCGCGGCCAAGGGGGGCCTGATCATGCTCGCAAAGGGTGCAGCCATCGAGTGGGCCGAACAGAACATCCGCGTCAACGTCGTCGCACCGGGCCTTACGGCCACCCCCATCATTGAAGCTTCGTTCCAGCGAAGGCAGGACCCGGAGGCCTACCGCCGCCAGCGTGAAGGACAAATTCCGCTCCAGCGTTTAGCCACTCCCGAGGAGGTCGCCGACGCGGTCCTCTTCCTCGCCTCTTCTGAGTCGTCTTACGTCACCGGCGCCACACTGCCAGTCGACGGCGGCTACACCGCCTTCTAATCACCCTTTCGACATAACAAGGACAGCAATGACAACCGTCGCGGCAGCACCCCGGAACGGAGACCTCGGCTTCTGGATGGCCGGACTCGCAGACAAGAAGCCCTCGTACCCCCGCTTCACCGGGGACAAACATGTAGACCTGGCTATTGTCGGTGGCGGTTACACCGGACTTTGGGCGGCGTACTTCGCGAAGAAACTTGAACCGTCACTTTCAGTTGCGGTTTTCGAAGCAGAGCAGATTGGCTACGGCGCATCCGGCCGGAACGGCGGCTGGCTCTCAGCGATGCCCGCAGGAAACCGTGCCAAGTTCGCCCGCTCTCATGAGGGCGGCATTGATGCGAGCCGCGCCTTGCAGCAGGAGTTTATCGCCGCCGTCGATGCTGTCATGGACATTCTTCAGGCCGAAGGCATTGATGCGGATCAGATCAAAAGCGGTGCGCTGGTGGCGGCCCACACGGAGGCGGGGCTTGGCCGACTGGCTGTTCGGCGTGACGCCGAGCGTAAGTACGGATTGACCGACGACGACGTCCGTCTGCTCGACCGTGAAGAGTTCCAGAAGGAAATCAACATATCCACTGTCCACGGCGGCATGTTCTACAAGCACTGCGCCCGGATTCATCCGGCCAAACTCGTCTACGGACTCGCTGACACCATTACTTCCATGGGAGTGAGCATCTACGAGGGCAGCCGTATCAGCGGCATCGACGGCAACACCCTCACTCTGGATGGCGGGCGGGTGCACGCGGCCAAGACCTTCATCTGCACCGAGGGCTACTCCGGACCCCTTCTTGGCAGCAGGAGCCTGATTCCGATCAATTCTTCGATGATCGTGACCAAGCCGTTGTCGGACGAGGCGTGGCAGCAAATCGGCTGGAACGGGCCGCAGAACCTCAACGACTCCGCGCACACCTTCATCTATTCGCAGCGAACAGCGGATGGCCGGATCGCCATCGGTGGCCGTGGCAGGCCCTACCGTTTCGGCTCCGGGACGGGGGGCGCCGGTGCGACTGCCCAGTCCACGATTGACCTGCTTTCCACCAAGCTTCGTGCCTTCTTCCCAGGCATCAACTTCGAAGTGGACCATGCCTGGTCCGGAGTTCTGGGCGTTACCCGCGACTGGAACGGGGGTGTGCACTGGGACCCAGCGTGCGGAATCGGGTCTTCAACGGGTTACGCCGGGCACGGCGTGACCGCGGCCTATCTGGGTGGCAGGACTCTGGCGGAATTGGCCTTCGAGCGGAAGACGGAACGAACGTCACTTCCCTGGGTGGGATACCGCGCACCAAAGTGGGAACCCGAGCCCCTTCGCTGGCTGGGAGTTCACAGCATGTACAGCCTCTTCGGCTTTGCAGACCAGTGGGAAGAACGCAGGGACTCCACTAAGACCTCACTACTGGCCAAATTCGGGAGCAGGCTCGCAGGCCTCCACGAATAGCGCATACCAGCCACCTCATTTCAGCCCTCCTCGAAAAGGCCCCTTAAAATGACAGATGGAAAACTGGCCGTAATTGGCCTTGGCAGCATCGGCAGCATGGCCCTCTGGCAGGCCTCGCGCCTTACCGACTCTGTCACCGGATTCGAAGCGCAGGTCCCGGCCCACGGCCGTAGTGCCGTCGGCGGCGACACTCGCCTCTTTAGCATGATCTACGGCGGGACCCCGGACTTCTACCCCATCCGAAAGCGCTCACGCAGCCTTTGGGCTGAAATTGAAGCCGAGAGCGGCCAGAATATCCTGGCCCGCTGCGGCGGCCTGTCAATCGGCAAAAAGGACGGGGCGTACCTCTCGAGGGTTCTTGAAACGACCCGTATTAATGGAACCGAACATCAAATCCTCACTCGTGAGGAAATGGCAGAACGATACCCACAGCACAACCTCCGCCCCGACGACATCGCGGTCTACGACCCCCAGGCCGGCGTTCTCCGTACTGACCGGGCCGTCACGGCTGCCATAGCAGCAGCAAAAGCCGGCGGGGCCACGGTTCGTGACAACACCCCGATCGAGAGCGTCGTTGAAACGGACGACGGCGTCGTTATCACCTCAGGCGCGAACTCCTGGACCTTCGAAAACGTCATCGTCTCAACCGGCGGGTGGTCCCGAAAACTCATGCCCGGGTACCTGAAAGACGCAACGCAAACCAAGCGGATAATTCTGACCTGGTTCGTCGCCCGAGACGGTTCACAATTCGCACCGGAGAAATTCCCGATCTTCACCCGAATGTACGAGGACCGCTCAATGTATGGTGCACCCGCAGTCGACGGCGTGACCGTCAAGGCAACCCTGGACGGCCGCGGCCGACCAACCCCGGACGCGGGAAGAGTGCCCCGGGAGCTCACTCACGCCGAGATTACAGAGACCACCGAAACAGTCACGGAATTCTTTCCGGGTCTGTACCCGAACATCGTCCGCTCCGACGCTTACCCGGACCTTTACACAGAGGACCGGAATCCGGTGGTGGGCTGGATGAATGAGGGCAGCCGGATCTACTGCGCCACTGGATTCTCCGGAGGCGGTTTCAAGAACGCCACCGCATTCGGTGAAATCGCTGCCCATGAGGCCCTGGGGAAACGCTCTTTCGACGGCTTGGAGTTCGTCCGCCCCGAACGGTTCAAAACCGGCTAGCCAGTGGAAGTGCGTGTACGAAGATGGGGATGTTCCCCCTACAGAGGTCCTCTATGCCACGCGGTATAATCGACAATCGACAAGAGAGGCGGCACGATGGACACCAAGTTCACGTGGCATGAACAGCGGACCACCACACCGGACGGTGTTTATCGTGTGTTACGCACGGCTATCCTGGATGGAAGTGTGCCACCAGGGGAACAGCTTCGCGAAACTCACATTGCTGCAGACCTAGGGATCAGCCGGTCCCCGCTGCGTGAGGCACTGACACGCCTCGAAGAAGAGGGACTAGTTGTGAAGATCCCCTTCAAAGGATCGTTTGTTGTGGAGGTCAGTGCGCGTGACATTGCCGAAATCGCAGCGATTCGAATGCTCGTAGAGCCATATGCCGCTGAGCTCTCTGCCGCAACGTTGCGCGGCCCGGAGCGGCCTCGGTTGAAGCAAACCATTGAGGAACTGTACCGCGCCACGGACACCAACGATATCCCGGCGAGCATCGACTCTCATCTTCGCTTTCATAGACTCTTTTACGAATTTTCGGGAAACGCCGCGTTGCAAGCGCTGTGGAACGGCTGGGAGAACAAGTTGCGCCTCTACTTTGCAATCGACCATCCAACATACAACGACCTCCATGAAATTGCCGTTGAGCACGAGAGGCTGGCCGAGCATGCGTTGGAGGGTGACATCGACGCCTTCCGTCGAGAGATGGAGAGCCAGTTCCATAACGCCCTCCGGGCCCAAGAAGTAGCCATCCCGGGGATACACCCCCATATCTAACGCGGCCTCGGCCGTACCCGCCGCCCCCGGGGGATCTAGTGAGTTGCCTGTCTGGGGTGATCCGTGGAATCAATCGTTTTGCCCGAATGGATGGTTGGCTTTGACTACGCGTTTTGCGTCGCTAAGGGTCAGGACCCAGGTAAGTTGCACCAATCTGGCGCCGGATGGCGGCCGGATTCAGTGGTTCCTTTTCAGGGCAAGCCGTGGCTTCACGTTGAGACTGTTCCTGAGCCGGCGACAGTGCTGAATCGGAGTTATGCGATGAACTGGCGCAAGTAGTAACCCGGTTCGCCTGCTCGACATGCGCCACTTGGCCCTTGTTTCCGGACCAGGCGTTTCCACTCATCAAAAGCTCCATGGCGACACTGCCGGGCATTCTCAAATGCTTCCTCGAATAATGAGGCACCGCGGTCTTCGATGAAGCAAGTAAGGACACGCCCGTGAGTCCATCGCCTCACAAACAAGTCCGAAAAGAATCAGAAAGTCTCGGCATCGATCACAAACCGATAACGAACATCGCTCGCCAGCACCTGCTGAAAGGCCTCGTTGATCTGCTCAGCTCGAATGATTTCAACCTCTGCTCCAAGTCCATGGGCACCGCAGAAATCCAGCATTTCCTGCGTTTGTCGGATCCCGCCCATTTTCGAGCCAGCCAGATTCCGTCGCATTTCAATGAGCGACCAAGCGCGTTGACTCAGCGGCTTCGAGGGCAGGCCTACCAAAACCATGGTGCCGCCCAAGGCGAGAAGCGAGAGATAGGCGTCCACTTCAATATCCGCTGACACGGTGTTGATGATCAGATCGAACTGACCCTTCAAATATTCGAACGTGGCAGGTTCGGATGTTGCATAGTAGCTTGTCGCGCCGAACCTGAGGGCGTCTTCCTGTTTCTTCAAAGACTGGCTCAGTACGGTGATCTCGGCACCCATAGCTGACGCAAGCTTGACGCCCATGTGGCCAAGCCCGCCCATGCCGACGATTGCTACTCGCTTCCTGGGCCCCGCGCGCCAGGTGCGGAGAGGCGAGTACATAGTGATTCCCGCGCACAATAGCGGGGCCGCTGCCTCGAGCCGGACTCCGTCAGGAATCCTCAAGACGTAGTTGTGATCTACCACGATGTGCGTGCTATAGCCTCCGGCAGTGGGCAGTCCGTCGCAGCCAAACGAGTTGTACGTGCTCGTGGCACCTTTGTGGCAGTACTGCTCTTCCCCGGCACGGCAGCTGGAGCATTCCCTGCACGAATCAACAAAGCAACCAACGCCGACGCGATCGCCAACTGCATAGCGGGTCACAAGGTCCCCAACGGCTTCCACCACTCCGGCAATCTCGTGCCCAACAACCACAGGGTAATTAACTGATTCCCAATCGCCTCGCGCCGTGTGAATGTCCGAGTGGCAAATCCCGACGAAGCGATTTGCAATCATCACGTCGAAGTCCCCAAGGTCCCGACGTTCCACTGTGCCGGGCGCTAAGTCAGTCCCTGGCGATGGTGCGACGTAGGCCCTTGCAACAGTTGGCATGACGACGATCCTTCGTAAAGTCTGAGCGGGTGATGGCTAGTTGGAGGGGAAGTTGTACGACGCGCCGGAGGCGTGGTGCGTTTCGGGCCAGCGGGAGGTGATGACTTTGCCGCGGGTATAGAAGGAAACGCCTTCGGGTCCGTAGATGTGCTTGTCGCCGAAGAGCGAGGCCTTCCAGCCACCGAAGGAGTGGTAGGCCACCGGAACGGGCAGGGGCACGTTGATGCCGATCATGCCCACGGTCACGGAACGCTGGAACTTCCGTGCCGCGGCGCCGGAGGAAGTGAAGATCGCCGTGCCGTTGCCGTAAGGGTTGGAGTTGATCAGCTTGATGCCGTCCTCCAGGGTGTCCACGCGGACCACCACCAGGACGGGTCCGAAGATTTCCTCGGTGTAGGCGGTCATTTCGGTCTTGACGTGGTCGATCACGGTGGGGCCCACCCAGAAGCCGTCTTCGTGGCCCGGCACGACGAGGTCGCGGCCATCCACCACCATCGCCGCACCCGCCGTTTCTGCTTCGGTGACGATCCGGAGGATGCGTTCCTTCGAGGCCGGAGTGATGACCGGGCCCATTTCCGCGCCGGGTTCGGTGCCGTTGTTGACCTTCACGGCCAGGGCACGCTCTTCGACCTTCTTCACCAACAAATCGGCAGCGTCGCCGACGGCGACGGCCACGGAGATGGCCATGCACCGCTCACCAGCGGAGCCGAATGCTGCGGCGGCGAGGTGGTCGGCGGCGTTGTCCAGGTCAGCGTCCGGGAGCACGATCGCGTGGTTCTTCGCCCCGCCCAATGCCTGGACCCTTTTGCCGTGCTTGGTGGCGGTTTCGTGGACGTACTGGGCGATCGGGGTGGACCCGACGAAGGAGATGCCGTCCACGTCCGGGTGGGTCAGCAGCCCGTCGACGGTTTCCTTGCCGCCGTGCAGGACCTGGAACACCCCATCAGGCAGCCCGGCGTCCTTCCAGAGCTTGGCCAGCAGCAGCGACGGGGACGGGTCCCGTTCGGAGGGCTTGAGGATGAACGCGTTACCGGTGGCGATGGCCATCGGGGCCATCCACAAGGGCACCATGATCGGGAAGTTGAACGGGGTAATACCGGCCACCACGCCGAGGGGTTCGCGGAAGGAGAACACGTCGATGCCGGTGGAGACCTGGTCCGAGTAGTCGCCCTTGAGCAGGGACGGGATGCCGCAGGCGAATTCGATGACTTCCAGGCCACGGCCGATCTCGCCCTTCGCGTCGGAAAGGACCTTGCCGTGCTCGGCCGTGATCAGCTCGGCGAGCTCATCCACGTGCCCTGCGACGAGCTCACGGAACTTGAACAACACCGCGGTGCGCTTGGCCAGGGAAATATCACCCCACGAATCAGCAGCCTTCCGGGCCGCGGCAACCGTGGCATTCAAATCGTCCTCGTTGGCCAGGCGCAGCTCCGCGGTGACCTGGCCGGTAGCCGGGTTGTACACCGGCTGGGTACGGTCACCCTCGCCGGTGGTTTCAGCTCCGTTGATGAAGTGCCCAATGGTTGTCAGAGTGGTCGTTGAGGACGACATGGGGGGGCTCCTTTGCCCGAGAACGTTGCTGGGTGAAGTTGGTGAAGCGTCTGGCCGAGATCAGTTGCCCGGGACGAACCCGAGGCGCTTGTCCACGATGTTCTCCAGGCATTCGCCGTTGCTATAGCGCCGGAGGTTCTCTACGAAGAGCTTGCCGAGGTCATCGATGTAGTCCTCGGTGTCGCCGCACATGTGAGGCGTGATGATGACGTTCTCCAAAGCCCACAGCGGATGGCCTGCAGGCAGAGGTTCCGGGTGCACCACATCGAGTGCGACGCCGGCGATGGCCCCCGTGGCGAGGGCATGCACCAAGGCGTCAGTGTCCACGAGTTCGCCGCGCCCGACGTTGACGAGCCCCGCAGTAGGTTTCATCGCCTCCAGCACCTCCGCGTCCACCAGGCCCTTGGTATCCGAGGTCAGCGGCGCTGCGAGCACCACGTAGTCGTAGTCCTGGACCACGGAAGCCAGCGAGCTGGAAGCATGGACGGTTCCGAAGTCAGCATCCCCGCCACGTGCGCTCCTGCCGGCGCCGTCCACGTCCATGCCCACGGCCTGGAAAAGCGAAGCGATTTCGCGTCCAATGGATCCTGTGCCGACCACTAAGGCGGATTGGCCCTGGATCTTGCGGGTGGTCCTGTGCTGCCAGCGCTGGGCCTGCTGCAGTTTGAACGAGGCTTGGGTGTCCTTGGCCATGTCCAGCACGAACCCGAGCGCGAACTCGGCAATAGCCCTTGAGAGCACTCCGCGGGAATTCGTGTAGGTCACCTCGCTTGCGACGAGCTCGTCGAACATCAACTGGCTCACCCCCGCCGCGGACACATGCACCCAGCGCAGCGACGACGCCGCATCCCAGTTCTCCCGCAGGGCCGGGGAAAACGAATGCCACTGATACAACACATCCGCACCGTCCAGCGCTTCGGCCAGGCCATCAGCCTTGGTGAGGCGCACGTCCGCGAGTTCCTGGACTTCGGCCAGCCGCGGCGGCAACGCTTCACGGTACAGGGCCGCGACGACGGGCCGCTTCTGCCCGTTGAAGACGCTCACGACGCCGGTGCTGCCGCGGGCTTCCCGGCAGGGTTCGCGTTGATCGCGGTGACAGCGTCGATGACATCGATCGCGGCGAGGACCGCGGCGGTGAACTCGGTGGTCGTGGACGGGCCGCCAACGTCGCGGGTGCCAAGTCCTTCGCGCAGCACGGACTCGAACGCGGACTGGAGGTGCGCGGCCGCTTCGGGGTGGCCAAGGTGGTCAAGCATCATCGCCCCTGACCAGATCTGTCCCACCGGGTTGGCCAGGTTCCTGCCCGCGATATCCGGCGCCGAGCCGTGGACCGGTTCGAACAGGGACGGGAAGTCACCCTCCGGGTTCAGGTTGGCGCTCGGCGCCAGGCCGATGGAACCGGTCACGGAACTTCCCAGGTCGGACAGGATGTCGCCCAGAAGGTTCGAAGCGACGATCACATCCAACGTCCATGGCTTCAAGACCAGGTGCGCGGCCAACGCATCCACGAGTTCATGGGTGACTGTCACTCCCGGGAACTTCGCGGCGGTCTCAGCCACTACTTCGTCCCAGAACGGCATCGTGTGGATGATCCCGTTGCTCTTCGTCGCCGACGTCAGCCGTCCCGTGCGCGCCGAGGCCAGGGAAGCCGCGTAATTCGCTGCCCGGGAAACCCCAAGGCGCGTGAAAATGGTTTCCTGAACCGCGGTCTCGTTCGGGAGGCCACGGTAAGCGCGGCCGCCGACCTCCGAGTACTCGCCCTCGTTGTTCTCGCGCACGATGAGTATATCGATCGGTTCCTTGGACGCCAACGGCGACGCCACGCCGTCGAGCGTTTTCACCGGACGCAAGTTAATGTACTGGCGGAATTCACGACGGATCGGAATCAACAAGCCCCACAACGACTCCGTGTCCGGAACCTCCGGGGAACCCACGGCGCCAAGGAAAACAGCATCGTGCCGGGCCAATTGCTCCAGGCCATCCTCGGGCATCATCCGACCATGCTGAAGGTAATACTCCGAACCCCAGTCAAAGTAGGTGAACTCCAGAGCCAGGGAATGCAGTTCGGCAATCCGCTCGAGGCAGGCGATGGCGGCAGGAACGACTTCAACGCCGATCCCATCCCCCGCGATTACTGCGATCCTGTGCTTAGCGGTCATTTCAGGTGTGCTCATGCTTTTGTCCGTTCGGTGGTGCCGGCCAGCTGCTGCCAGCCGGCACCTGCTGTGGTGAGGTTGATAATGGTGTTCTTTGGTTCGGTCATTTCCCGCACCGCGTGTTTGACGCCCTCCCGGCCGACCCCGGACTTCTTGAAACCACCAAAGGGCATGGAATCGATCCGTACGTCGCTGGTTTCGTTGATCACCACGGCACCCACGTGCAGTTTCTCCGCAACCGCCAAGGCCATATCCAGTGACTGGGTGAAAACCCCGGCCTGCAGCCCATATTCAGTGTCGTTCGCGGCGAAGATCGCGTCCCGGATGTCAATGAACGGAAGAACACTGACCACGGGACCGAACACTTCTTCCCCGATCACCCGGCACTGGGTGGGAACGTCGGTCAGGACGGTCGGCTCATAGAACGCACCACGACGCCGCCCGCCCACCTGAACCGTAGCCCCGGCGGCCCGGGCTTCTTCAACCCATTCCTCCACCCGCCGGGCTTCGGCCTCCGTGATCAGCGGACCAACATCGGTGCCACGGTCCAGCTTCGGGCCGGTGCGCAACGCACGCGTACCTGCCACCACCCGTTCCAGGACCTCGTCAAACACCGAAATATGTGCATATACCCGCTGCACGGACAGGCAATTCTGCCCTGCCACCCCGAACGCGCCGGCCACAACAGCCTCAGCCGCCTTAACCGGATCTGCGTCCGCGCAGATGATCGTGGCGTTGTTCCCGCCGAGTTCGGACAGGATCTTCTTCGCTCCGGCCGCGGCAGCGATCCGGTCCGCAGTCGCAGGCCCGCCGGTGAAGGAAATGAGGTCCACTTGAGGGTCCGTGACCAGGGCCTCGGACACGCCAGGGCCGGCAACGACGGCGGCGATCCGCCCCGCCGGGACCCCGGCTTCAAGAAGCAACCCGACGAACGCAAGTCCCGTCAGCGGGGTGCGGCCAGAGGGTTTAAGTACGACGCCGTTGCCTCCTATGAGCGCCGGGCCCAGCTTATGCGCAACCAAGTTCAGCGGATCGTTGAACGGCGTGATCGCCGCGACAACGCCCACAGGCTTCCGGCTGAACCAGCCGATTTTGCCGGCCCCGGCCATGCTGTCGTCAAAAGCCAACGTCTCTCCAGCAAGCTCCCCGGACGCAGCAGCCGAGAGTCGCAACGTCTCCATGCACCGTGCAACCTCACGCTCAGCCTCACGGATGGTCTTGCTGCTCTCCGCCGCAATGATGTTCGCAAAGCGTTCGGACTGCTCGCCCAAAAGCACTGCGGCTTTCTCCAACGCGGCACGACGGGCGCGCAGCGGCCAACCATCCTCCAGCAGATGCCGGTGAATATGGGCGACCGCTGCACGCACCTGGTGGGGACTGGAGGTGCAGACCCTGCCCAGCAGGACACCATCCTCCGGGTCCCGCACCTCGAGCGTCAGCTCGGATTTCTGCCATGCCCCCTCAAGAAACGCCCCGCCAGGGAGGTTGGCAAACCGGGCTCGCCTGTAGGCGGTGTCTTCGAGCGATTTTGGGCGCGTTTCAGTCACGGGCGTGTGTGAGGGCATTCGAAAGCCTTACCTGATCTACTTGACTCGGTCGATGATTTTTGCTGCTGCGCCGATGAAGGGCAGGAACCATGGCGGGCCGAAGTGACCCGGCACGGGCGGATTCTTCAATCCTTCCCAGATGTTGGCGCTCTTGTCTCCGGACATGTAGTGCGCCATCCGCTTGCCCATGTGCGCGGCCATTTGCACGCCGTGCCCGCTGTAGCACAGCGAAAAGTAGAGCCCGTCGTGGGCGCCGGCGTGGACCATCTGGTCCATGGACAGGTCCACCAAGCCACCCCAGATATAGTCCACCTTGGTGTTGGAGAGATAGGGGAACAGTTCAAGCATGGCCTTGCGCAGGATTTCGGCGCTCTTGACGTCCGAGTCCGGGCTGGAGAGGGCAAACCGGGCGCGACCGCCAAACAGAAGACGGTTATCCGGGGTGATGCGGAAGTAGTAGGTCAGCATCTTGGAGTCCGATGCCATGCGGCGGTTGGGCAGGATGCGGTTGACGACGTCTTCCGGCAGGGGTTCGGTGCAGATGATGAAGCTGCCCACGGGGATCACGCGTCGCTGCAGCCATGAGGTAACGGCACCGGTGTATCCGCTGGTGGCCACCAGGACCTGCTTGGCCCGGGTAATTCCACGGGTTGTGTGCACGTCATGGACCGTGCCGGAGACCTTCTTCAGTTCCGTGACGCCTGCATTCTCACAGATCAGCGCACCGGCATCGTGGGCAGCCTTGGCGAGCCCGTGTGCGAACTTGCCCACATGCAGGCCGGCACCCATTGGGTCCAGCATGGCTCCCTGGTAGAAGTCCGTGCCAATTTCACTGTGGATTTCGGACTTGGGAATGACCTTGACATGGTGGTCCGCCAGCTTCGCCAGCAGCTCCTGGGACTTCAGGAATCCGTCGTAGTGGGACTTGTGGAAGGCCAGTGAGAGCTTCCCGAAACGCTTGTAGTCACAATCGATGCCGTTGTCGTGCACGAGCTTTTCGATGGTGTCGATCGCGTCGTTGTACTCACGGAACATCTCTACCGCCCGAGGGCCGCCGTACCGCTTAACCGCTGTGCTGAAGCTGATGGCCAACCCGGTTGTCGCCATCCCGCCGTTGCGGCCGGAAGCCCCCCATCCCACCGTGTGGCGTTCAAAGACGGCAACACTGGCGCCTTGCTTGGCGAATTCCAAGGCTGCGGACAGTCCGGTGAAGCCGGCCCCAATGATGGCGACATCGACGTTCTCGGGTACAGGAGTGTTTCTGTAGTCGCCGAACGCCTCAGCGGTGTCCAGCCAATAAGGAACGAGTTTCATGGTCGACCTTTCGTCTCAGGACTGATTAGAGACCGAGGTGCTTGTTGAGTTCATCCAAGGACTTAACAGTGAAAAGGTTGTAGCCCTCGGTGATGGGATCGTAGCCACGGTCCAGCATGACGAGGTTCCGGAAGCCCATGTCGTGCATCGGATGCATGTCGTACCGGGTGTGCGAGGAAACGTGCAGGAAGTCTTCCGGCTTGGCGTTGAGGGTATCCAGCATGTATTCAAAAGCCTGGTAGCGCGGCTTGTACGCCTGGGCCTGTTCAGCCGTGTATACGGCGTGGAAGTCGGCGCCGAGCTTCGGGATGCTGATATCGAGGAAGCTGGTGTCCGCGTTGGACAGTGCCACGAGCTTGTAGTTGTCGCCCATGAGCTTCAGGGGGGCGGGCACGTCCTCGTGGGCGACCCACCCGCGGACAGCCTCGGCGAACGCCGCGCCTGCACCAGGGGTGGGCCCGATGCCCCATCGCTTGCAGACACGATCAAAGGAATCCTGAAGGATGTCCTCGTAGGGCTTGTAGTCGCCGAGGACCTCGTCGAAACGGTATCCACGGAACTGCTTCTTGAACGTCGGCCACTGCTCTTCCGAGATGCGGCCATCGAGCAACCGACGGGTGGTGGGGTCGATGTCGAAGTTGATCAGGGTGCCGTAGACATCGAAGGAGATGTACTTCGGACGGAAGTTGGTCTCTGCCATGGTGGTTTCCGTTCTTGGTTGGAGATGGAAGCGGGTGGCCCCGCGGGTATGGAAGTGTCGCCGAGCGGACTGCGCCGGGAGTATCGCCGGCAGGCTCGTGTAGCGGCAGCCGGTAAATCGACTCTAGATCCGCGAATTGTCAATTGTCAACAGTTCTGCAGTAGTAATTTAGAACCATTCTCAATGGATCGGACCTCCGAAAACTTTCTGTAAATTGTTGACAATCTACTGTTTGGGAGGTTCCATTGCTGTAGGTGCCGGAGAGATCCGGATCACAAACAGCAATTTTCAGGATTCCCAACACTTCCACCCCACAGCAACAAACCCTCGAAGGGAAAGCACTATGAAGACCCGAGTCAAGGCACAAACCACGGCGGCAGGAATCGCCCTGCTGCTTACCCTGAGTGCGTGCGGCGGCGCCGCGAGCAGCCAGTCCCCCGACTCAGCGGGCACCAACAACACCTCGGATATCTCCGAAGGCGTCCAGCCTGACGCTGCTGCCGTGGCGCTGCTGCCCGAGTCCGTCAAGGCCAAGGGCGAGCTCACGGTCGCCATGGACCTGCACTACCCGCCCACCACCTTCCTCGCCGAGGACAACACCACCCCCATCGGCCTGAACCCGGACGTCGCCCGGCTCATCGCCAAGAAGCTGGACCTGAAGCTGAAGTTCGTGGACACGAAGTTCGACACGATCATCCCCGGCCTGGACGGTGGCCGCTTTGACTTCACCGCCACCACCATGTCCAAGACCGAGGAACGCCTCAAGGTACTGGACATGATCGACTACTTCAAAGCCGGTAACTCCGTGATTGCCGCCGCCGGCAACCCCTCGAACCTCACCGTTGAGACCCTGTGCGGAAAGAACATCGCTGTTACCCAGGGCTCCACCGGGCAGCTCAAGCGCCTCCCGGCCCTGAGCGAACAGACCTGCACCTCCAAGGGACAGCCGGCGATCAACGCCGTGACGCTTCCCAACATCCAGGAAGCCCTCACCCAGCTGCACTCCAAGCGGATCGACGGCATCCTCTACGACACAACTGCCCTCGGCTGGGCAGCCAAGCAGCAGCCGGATTCCTTCACCATGCTCGGCCGCGTCAACGTCGGCTCCAGCGACCTGACCGCCGTCGGCCTGAAGAAGGACTCACCACTGACCCCGGCCATGCAAAAGGCCATCCAGTCAGTCCTCGAAACGCCGGAGTACAAGAAGTCGCTCGAGACCTGGGGCCTGGACTCCGGAGCCATCACCGACGCCAAGTTGAACTAGCGGGTGCCGCTGATGAAGCAAGCAACTATGGAAAGAAGCAAACCGATGAACGGGTTGGATTCGGCGTTGAAGCCGCGGTTGCGGCGGCGGAGTGTGTTTGAGTTCGGGGCGTGGGTCGCGTTCGTGCTCCTGGCCGCGGGCGTGTTGTTCTCTGTCTCCACGAACCCGAACTTCAAGTGGGACGTGGTCGCGAAGTACTTCACGCATGAGTCGATCCTGCGCGGGTTGATGCTCACGATCTTCCTCACGGTCGCCTCCATGGCCTTGGGCACCCTGCTGGGCCTTGGCCTGGCCGTGATGCGGGCCTCCAGCATCAAGCCTCTCGCCGCGACCGCCGGGGTCTACATCACCATCTTCCGCGGCACCCCGGTCCTGGTCCAGCTGATCTTCTGGTTCAACATCGCAGCCCTCTACCCGAACCTGACCATCGGAATCCCCTTCACCGACATCGGCACCGCGATCGACGTCAACGCCCTCATGGGCCCCATCACCGCCGCCCTGGTCGGGTTGACCCTGAACGAAGCCGCGTACATGGCCGAAATCATCCGCGGCGGCTTCTCCGCCGTCGGCAAAGGCCAGATCGAAGCCGCCGACTCCCTGGGCATGTCCGGGGCCATGAAAATGCGCAAAGTCATCATCCCCCAAGCCATGCCCTCGATCATCCCCGCCACCGGCAACCAAGTCATCGGCATGTTTAAAGGAACCTCCCTCGTCAGCGTCCTGGGCGTGGCCGAACTGCTCCAAAGCGCCCAACTGATCTACGCCCGCACCTACGAAACCATCCCCCTGCTGATCGTGGCGAGCCTCTGGTACCTGGTCATGACCCTGCTGCTGAGCTACCCCCAATCCAAACTCGAGCAAAAGTACTCCCACACCTCCGTCAGGATCCCCCGCAAGTCCCGCAAGGTCCAGCTGACAGCACCGGAAGGCATCGCACGATGAGCAACAACGGCACCATCCACGCCCGCGGCATCCACAAATCCTTCGGACCCAAAACCGTCCTGAAAAACATCGACCTGGACATCGCCAGCGGCGAAATCTGCTGCATCATCGGCCCCTCAGGCTCCGGCAAATCCACCCTCCTACGCTGCATCAACGGCCTCGAAACCGTCGACACCGGCGTCCTGAAAGTCAACGGCGAAAACTTCGGCTACTACGAAACCGACACCGCCTACCACGCCCTGCCACCCAAAAAACTCGCCCAACAACGCACCCGCGTCGGCATGGTCTTCCAACAATTCAACCTCTTCCCCAACATGACCGCCCGCGAAAACGTCATGTCCGGACCAGTCCTCGTCAAAGGCGCCGACAAAAAAGAAACCGCCAAACGCGCCCAGGAACTCCTCGAAAGCGTCGGACTCGGCGCCTTCGCAGACCGCTACCCCGCAGAACTCTCCGGCGGACAACAACAACGCGTCGCCATCGCACGCTCCCTCGCCATGGACCCCGACATCATCCTCTTCGACGAACCCACCTCCGCCCTGGACCCCGAAAAAGTCGGCGAAGTCCTCGGCGTCATGCAAGACCTCGCCAAAAAAGGCATGACCATGGTCGTCGTCACCCACGAAATGGGCTTCGCCCGAGAAGTCGCCAACACCCTGCTCTTCATGGACGAAGGCAACATCGTCGAACGCGGCGACGCCCGCCAAATCCTCACCAACCCCCAAGAAACCCGCACCCAAGCCTTCCTCGAAAAGGTCCTCTAAACCCATGGACGGAAAACTCGCCGTCATCGGCCTCGGCAGCATCGGCTCGATGGCCCTCTGGCAGGCATCCCGCCTCACCGACTCCGTGGTCGGCTTTGAAGCACACACCCCCGCCCACGGCCGCAGCGCCGTGGGCGGAGATACCCGCCTGTTCCGCATGATCTACCGCGGCAACCCCGACTACTACCCTATCCTTCAACGTTCCCGCGATCTCTGGGCCGAGCTCGAAGCCGAAACGGGCCAGGAGATCCTCACCCGCTGCGGCGGCCTTTCCATCGGCACCACCAACGGCCCCTACCTGGGTGCTGTCCTGGAAACCACCAAAGCCACGGGCGCCGAGCATGAAATCCTCAGCCGCGAGGAATTGGCGGAACGCTACCCCCAACACAACCTCCGCCCTGACGACAGCGCCATCTACGACCCCCACGCCGGAGCCCTGCGCACCGATCGGGCTGTAACAGCCGCCATCACGGCAGCACAAGACAACGGCGCTACCGTCTACGCAAACACCCCCATCACCGACATCACCGAAACCACCGACGGCGTTGTGGTCACCTCCGCCGACAGGACGTGGACCTTCGAGAACGTGATTATTGCCTCCGGGGGCTGGTCCCGCCGGCTCATGCCGGATTACCTCAAGACCAACGTCCAAACCAAACGGGTGTTCCTGACCTGGTTCGTCGCCAAAGACGCAGCCCAGTACACCCCGGAGAAGTTTCCGGTGTTCATCAGAATCCACGAAGACCGCTCCATGTACGGCGCACCGGCCGTCGACGGGGCCACGGTCAAAGCAACCCTCGACGGCCGGGGCAAACCCACCCCCACCCCGGATGCGGTACCCAGGGAACTCACTGAGGCCGAGACTGCGGAAACAATCGAGACAGTAACCGAGTTCTTCCCCGGCCTGTACCCCACGATCGTCCGCAACGACGCTTTCCCGGACCTCTTCACCAGCGATTCCCAGCCACTGTTGGGCTTCGTCAACGAAACAAGCAGGATCTACACCGCCACGGGCTTCTCCGGAGCCGGCTTCAAGAATGCCACCGGATTCGGCGAAATCGCGGCACACGAGGCGCTTGGAAAGCGCTCCTTTGACGGTTTGGATTTCGTGCGACCGCAGCGGTTCAAGGTCAGTTGATTCAAGCGTCCGGAACTTGACGCCCTATCAAAATTTTCATATTGTTGACAATCTACAGTTCACAAGAAAGTATTAAGCCATGGCAACACTGAGCCCCATCCTGAAGCAGGCGACGCCCGTCGTCGTCGACTACGCGTCCGGCAGTTGGATCCACGCTACCGACGGCAAGAAGTACCTTGACTTCACTACCGGCATCGGTGTGACCAGCACCGGCCACTGCCACCCGGACGTAGTGGCCGCAGCCCGCGAGCAGGTCGGCAAGATTGTCCACGCCCAGTACACGACCGTCATGCATAAGCCCTTGCTGGAACTCACCGAACTCCTCGGCGGTGTCCTTCCCCAGGGCTTGGACAGTGTCTTCTACGCGACCTCCGGCTCCGAAGCCGTGGAGGCCTCCGTCCGCTTGGCCCGTATGGCCACGGGCAGGCCGAACATCATTTCCTTCCAAGGCGGCTTCCACGGGCGCACTGTTGCTGCGGCCTCCCTCACCACGGCAGGGACAAAGTTCCGCTCGGGTTTCGCGCCGCTGATGAGTGGCGTTCACATTGCTCCATTCCCGCACTGGTACCGATACGGCTGGGACGAGGCCACCGCCGTCGAATTTGCCCTCAAGGAACTTGACCAGCTCTTGGTAACCGTCAGCAACCCGGCTGACACTGCAGGATTCATCATTGAGCCCGTGCTGGGCGACGGGGGCTACATCCCCACACCCGTGGCGTTCCTCCAGGGATTGCGCGAACGCGCTGACAAGTACGGCATCGTGCTCATCCTGGACGAGGTCCAGGCCGGCGTCGGGCGAACGGGCAAGTTCTGGGGCCACGACTGGGCCGGCATCCGCCCGGACGTTGTGATCACGGCAAAAGGCCTGGCCAGCGGCTTCCCGATTTCCGCGATCGCCGCATCGGCGGAGCTGATGGGCAAGGCGTGGCCGGGCTCCCAAGGTGGAACGTATGGCGGTAACGCCGTAGCCGCAGCGGCCGGAGTTGCCACCTTGGGCGTCATCAAGCGCGAGAACCTGGTGGAAAATGCATTGCTGCGCGGGAATGAACTGCGGGCCGGGCTCGATGCCCTCCAGGACCAATTCGCCGGAATCGGCAACGTCCGTGGACGCGGCCTCATGCAGGGCGTGGAATTCACTACGGCGGACAACACCCCCGACGCGGAACTTGCCCTCGCCGTACAGCAGGCCGCGATCAAGGAGGAACTACTCCTCCTCACCTGCGGCCCTCACGGCAACGTCATCCGCCTCATCCCGGCACTGAACGTCACCAGTGACGAAATCCAGACAGGCCTTGCCCGGTTCAGCCAGGCACTAAAAACTGCCACCTCCTGATTCCTCTGACCACTGAAAGAGCGACATGACTTCCTCCTTGGATCCCACCACCCTCCTCACGGACCTCTTCATTGATGGTGTCTGGCAAAAGGCTGCGAACGGCGCAACGTTCGCAGTTGAGAATCCTGCCACCAACGAAGTCATTGCCAACGTGGCCGACGGCGGACCCGAAGACGCCTTGAAGGCCATCGAAGCCGCCGGCAAGGCACAGGTGGCATGGGGCAAATCCACTCCGCGTGAACGAGCGGACATCCTCCGTCGCGCCTTCGAGTTGGTCATCGCCAACACGGACCGGCTCGCTGCGATTATGACCGCGGAAATGGGCAAGCCCCTCGGCGAAGCCAAGGGTGAGGTGGCTTACGGCGCCGAGATGCTCCGTTGGTTCTCCGAAGAAGCCGTCAGGATTGGTGGCGACAGCGCGCTCTCGGTCGATGGAAATACGCGCATCCTCATCACCAAGGAACCGGTTGGTCCCTCCGTACTGGTCACCCCGTGGAACTTCCCGCTCGCCATGGGGGCACGCAAAATCGCTCCTGCTGTCGCCGCGGGTTGCACCATGGTGTTCAAACCTGCCGAGCTGACGCCCCTGACGTCCCTCGCGCTGGTCCAGATCTTCAGGGAAGCGGGCCTTCCCGACGGCGTCCTCAACGTCGTGACTACTTCGGCAGCATCCAATGTGGTCAGAACCTGGACGGATAGCGGCATCGCCCGGAAGATCAGCTTCACGGGCTCGACTGGAGTCGGCAAGATCCTCCTGCGCCAGGCGGCAGACAACGTGATGCGCTCCTCGATGGAACTCGGCGGCAACGCACCGTTCATCGTCCTGGCTGACGCCGACATCGAAAAGGCCGTCGATGGTGCCATGAAGGCGAAGATGCGCAACATGGGTGAAGCCTGCACGGCTGCGAACCGGTTCTTCGTCCACCGCTCGGTGGTGGAGGAGTTTGGTGAGAAGTTGTCTAAAAAGATGTCAGAATTGCAGGTAGGCAACGGCGCCGTGGCGGGCACCGACGTCGGACCCCTCATCGAACAAAAGGGTCTCGACAAAGTCGAGAGCCTTGTTGCGGATGCTGTTTCCAAGGGTGCGCGCGTACTCACGGGCGGGAGTCGTCCTGAAGGACCGGGTTACTTTTACCGGCCTACCGTGCTGACGGACGTGGCGCTGGACTCCGAGTTGATGTCGACCGAGATTTTCGGCCCGGTAGCAGCAATCGCTGCCTTCGACAGCGAGGACGAGGTGCTTCGCTTGGCCAATGACACCGAATGGGGCCTGGTTGGCTACGTGTTCACGGAGAGCATGGATAAAGCCACGCGGTTCTCGGCGGAGTTGGAGGTTGGAATGGTCGGCCTCAACACCGGCATCGTGTCCAATCCGGCTGCCCCTTTTGGAGGGGTTAAGCAGTCCGGGCTGGGACGCGAGGGCGGAAAAGTCGGTATTGATGAGTTCCTGGAGTACAAGTACACAGCAATTGCGATCTAATGGATTCAAATTTGCCGAGCATGAAATGAGGGGATGTCAATGGCGGCACCGGAGGCAATGTTCGTACTGGAGGGGCGTCCTACAGCGCAATTGATAGCTGACCAGTTACGCGAAATGATCGTCCAGGGTGGCTTCAGCCCGGGACAGCAGGTCAACGAGTCCGCCTTGGCGAGCCAGCTCAATACCTCCCGGGGTCCACTCCGGGAGGCGCTGCAGCGGCTGTGCCAGGAGGGCATCCTGGTCAGCAAGCGGAATCGCGGGGTCTTTGTCCTTGAACTGACCACGGCAGACGTCAAAGAGATCTATGCCGTGCGTGAGGCCGTGGAGCTCGCTGCCGCCAACACCCTCCTCGACTTGGGGCGGGAGCAGGTTGCGGATACCGTACGGGAGCTCAAGGGCATCATCAAGGACATGGCCAAGCAGGTAGCCGCGTCGGACTGGCAGGCCATCGCCCGGCTCGACATGCAGTTCCACACGGCATTCGTTTCCGGCACTGGAAATACGCGCCTCATCCGTATCTACGAGACACTCGCCGCAGAGACCCGCATGTGCATCCTCAGCCTCGAAGTGAAGTATCCACGCATAGACGCCCTCGTGGATGAACACCAAGGCATTTTGGACCTGCTTGAGGCCGGCGACCGCGACGGACTTCAAGAGGCCATCAAGGGCCACATGAGTAAAGCGGTCGAAGACCTCACTTCCGAGCCTGAAGTGACGGGCATCATCGCCTAGCAATTGAACAGTCAGTAGGGCCCGGTTCAAGTGAACCGGGCCCTACTGTTGTATCCAAATTAGCCTAGCAATTGTCAACAATCGACGATAAAATGGTGCAGCATTTGCTGCCGGGAACCCGGCCATTGTCACTGGCGGGCAAACCCAGCAGAACCAACTTATGGCGAACTGGAAGAACATATGAAGAACTTAACTGCCATCGGCAGCAGCGTGAAGAGTAATCGCCTCTCCTTGTGGAGTTCACTGGAGGAGGGGGACGAGGTTATTTTGGCCCTGCAGGGCTTCCTCCATCACTCGGGCGTGGTGGATGATCGCACTGCGGACGGAAGAACCATCTGGGTACTTGACGCCATCGGAGACCGCAGACTCTTCCACATCGACGATGAGTATGAACTGTTTCTTGGCACCGAAAGTGCAGAGCGCGCCTGGCTTTGGCCCGCTTGACCGGTCAAGAATCTACGGGAGCCATCAGTTTACATTATGTTCAATTGTTGACAATCATGCCCCAATGGAGTTGTATTGCTTCGTGAATACAACGAGATCCGGATCACAGTGGTCTCGCGTGCCCGCTCAAGCGACCCTCGACCTAACTTGCAGGACGAGCCTCCAAGCAGCCGGGTGACACCCAGACTCAGCGGATCCATCCGACTGAACCCCATCTGAAGGAATGCATCATGAAGAGCAGAAACTCCCGCCCGACGACAGCCACTAGGAGATTCTCGTGAAGGCGCCGCTCTTGCAGCAGAACACCGTTGAAGCAAAGGCCAATGGGGGGAGCGGGTTGGATTCGGCGTTGAAGCCGCGGTTGCGGCGGCGGAGTGTGTTTGAGTTCGGGGCGTGGGTCGCGTTCGTGCTCCTGGCCGCGGGCGTGTTGTTCTCGGTCTCCACGAACCCGAACTTCAAGTGGGACGTGGTCGCGAAGTACTTCACGCATGAGTCAATCCTGCGCGGATTGATGCTCACGATCTTCCTCACGATCGCCTCGATGGCCATGGGCACCCTGCTGGGCCTTGGCCTGGCCGTCATGCGCGCCTCGACCATCAAACCCCTCGCCGCGACCGCAGCGGTCTACATCACGATCTTCCGCGGCACCCCGGTCCTGGTCCAGCTGATCTTCTGGTTCAACATCGCAGCCCTCTACCCGAACCTCACCATCGGGATCCCCTTCACCGACATCGGCACCGCCATCGACGTCAACGCCCTGATGGGCCCCATCACCGCAGCCCTGGTCGGCCTGACCCTGAACGAAGCGGCCTACATGGCCGAAATCATCCGCGGCGGCTTCTCCGCCGTCGGCAAAGGCCAAATCGAAGCCGCCGACTCCCTGGGCATGTCCGGGGCCATGAAAATGCGCAAAGTCATCATCCCCCAAGCCATGCCCTCCATCATCCCCGCCACCGGCAACCAGGTCATCGGCATGTTCAAGGAAACCTCGTTGGTCAGCGTCCTGGGCGTAGCCGAACTGCTCCAAAGCGCCCAACTGATCTACGCCCGCACCTACGAAACCATCCCCCTGCTCATCGTGGCGAGCCTCTGGTACCTGGTCATGACCCTGCTGCTGAGCTACCCCCAGTCCAAACTCGAAGAAAAATACTCCCACACCTCGGCCCGGATCCCCCGCAAGTCCCGCAAGGTCCAGCTGACAGCACCGGAAGGCATCGCACGATGAGCAACAACGGCAACGGCACCATCCACGCCCGCGGCATCCGCAAATCCTTCGGCCCCAAAGCCGTCCTGAAAAACATCAGCCTGGACATCGCCAGCGGCGAAATCTGCTGCATCATCGGCCCCTCAGGCTCCGGCAAATCCACCCTCCTACGCTGCATCAACGGCCTCGAAACCGTCGACACCGGCGTCCTGAAAGTCAACGGCGAGAACTTCGGCTACTACGAAACCAACACCGCCTACCACGCCCTCCCACCAAAAAAACTCGCCCAACAACGCACCCACGTCGGCATGGTCTTCCAGTCCTTCAACCTCTTCCCCAACATGACCGCCCGCGAAAACGTCATGGCCGGACCCGTACTTGTCAAAGGCGCCGACAAAAAACAAACCGCCAAACGCGCCCAGGAACTACTCACCAGCGTCGGACTCGGCCCCTTCGGAGACCGCTACCCCGCCGAACTCTCCGGCGGCCAACAACAACGCGTCGCCATCGCCCGCTCCCTGGCCATGGACCCCGACATCATCCTCTTCGACGAACCCACCTCCGCCCTCGACCCCGAAAAAGTCGGCGAAGTCCTCAACGTCATGCAAGACCTCGCCAAAAAAGGCATGACCATGGTCGTCGTCACCCACGAAATGGGCTTCGCCCGCGAAGTCGCCAACACCCTGCTCTTCATGGACGAAGGCATCATCGTCGAACGCGGCGACGCCCGCCAAATCCTCACCAACCCCCAAGAACCCCGCACCCAAGCCTTCCTCGAAAAGGTCCTCTAAACCATGGACGTGACCCGCAAGAATTGCCGGAAGCGTCCATGAAGATTGCCCATAGAGGCATTCTGGCGGCAGCTGCTGCGGGCAACCCGCAGCAGCTGCGCTCCACTCTCACCTGCTCCCCAAAGAAGACTCAATGCTTAGTCTGATAACGCTCATCGCGGCTGGGCTCCTAACGAGTTCCCTCAGCTTCGTGCAGGCGCCCAGCCGTTCGGCCCGAACGGGCCATCGGAAGAAACCCCACGGACCGTCGATACTGCAACTTTGTGCCGGTTTGTTTGCCCTGACCTCCGTCCTGGCTGTCGTCAACCTGGAGTTAGGCCGCCTCCAGCACTGACGCAAGAGACGCAGTATTCCAAGAGAGAGACTCCTACGTACGTCCGGATTCAACCGTTGGCCCACAATGACCTGTAGAATCCCGAGCCAAGCAAGAGTAGCGTCGAGAGAACATGACCGCAGCGCGTGGGTGATCCGCGGGGCGGCTTGGTTTCTTCGAGGAGGCCGGCATGGCTGGGTGGAATGCAGACACGGCGGCCGGGCCGCCTGGCCCTGGGACCGTCACATTGGTCGAAGGTTCCTCGTTCTGCATCTCCCTGCCGAATGGAGACATGCACCCGGAATCGCCGCACGGAACTTTCTATCAAGACACACGTATCCTGTCTCGCTGGAGCCTAACGGTGGACGACGTACCGCTTGAGCCGCTCGCCGCTGAAATCAAGGAACCGTACCGTGCGCTGTTTGCTGGACGGGTCATCAGATCGGATGGCTACGCCGACAGCCCGCTGATCGTGGAGCGGCTTCGCGAAGTGGGTGCCGGCATTCAGGAACAAATCACGGTTCGAAACTATTCTCTGGAGCCCGCCGAATGCGTGATCACAATACGGCCCGAAGCGGATTTTGCCGATCTTTTCGAAGTCAAGGAGGCCCGCATACAGCACCGGTGGGAGCAAAAGCGCAGCGTTGACGGCGATTCGTTGGCGATCAACGGAACGTGGAAGGACATCAGCAAGGGCATCCTGGTGCAGGCTCCCGGCGCCGACGTCACACAGGAAACTTTGTCGTACCACGTATCACTCGGAGCACGCAGCCAATGGAGCACCATCCTCACGGTTGTTCCCAGCAGTGATGCCGCAGGCCCCCGTCCGCCGACGTTCATGCATCCAACGGAAAAAGGGAGTCTCTCACCGCGCGACCGACGACATCTGGAGTGGGTGGCAAAGATCCCCAAGATTCATATGGGAAACCACTCGATCGAACGGACCCTCCGGCGAAGTTATGACGACCTTGGCGCCCTTCGAATCGAGGATCCAGACCATCCCGAGCGTGTAGTCGTAGCCGCCGGGGCACCTTGGTTCATGACCTTGTTCGGCCGCGACTCATTGTGGGCCTCAGAGATGGCCGTAGTCGTGGACCCCTCGCTGGCTCTTGGCACCCTTCAAACCCTCGCAGACCGCCAAGGCAGGGTGGTGGATCCCATTAGCGAGGAAGAGCCGGGCAAAATTCTCCACGAAGTCAGGCTCGATGTCTCCAGCGGCCTCTCGCTTGGCGGTAAGCACATTTACTATGGCAGCGTCGATGCCACCCCGCTGTTCGTGACCATCCTTGGAACTGTGAGCCGTTGGGGCTTTGCAAACGACACCATTGCTGCCCTGCTCCCCCACGCCGACCGCGCTCTCGACTGGATCCGCAACTACGGCGACCGTGACGGCGACGGCTTCGTCGAATACGAACGCCTCAATCCGAGAGGCCTCATCAACCAAGGATGGAAGGACTCCTGGGACGGCATCAATTTCGCTGACGGCACGCTGGCGCAAGGCCCCATCGCACTCTGCGAGGTCCAGGCTTATGTCTACGACGCCTTCATGGCGCGGGCCTGGATAGCTTACGACGCCGGTGACACGGCTTTGGGTGCAAGACTCGCGAATGAAGCGGCCCAGCTCAAGAAGCGCTTTAACGAGCAGTTTTGGATCCCGGAACGGGGCTACTTCGCCATCGCACTGGACGGAAAGAAGCGGCAGGTCGATGCGCGGGCATCGAACATGGGCCATTGCCTGTGGACGGGTCTCGTCGATCAGAATAAGGCTGCTTCGGTTGCCGAACATCTTATGTCTCCGGAAATGTTCAGCGGTTGGGGCATCCGGACACTGGCCAGCGACATGGGCGCCTACAATCCTGCGAGCTACCACAACGGATCGGTCTGGCCGCATGACAATGCCGTGATAGTCGCCGGCTTGCTTCGCTACGGGTTCGTGGAGCAGGCACAACGGATCTCCACTGCTTTACTCGAAGCCGCCGACTACTCGGGAGGCCGCCTCCCGGAGTTATTCTGTGGCTTCAGCCGTGAACAGTTCGCCGAGCCCGTGGCCTACCCGACAGCCTGCTCTCCCCAGGCGTGGGCAGCAACCACTCCCCTGCAGCTCATAACGAGCCTGATGCGGTACGACACCCACGTTTCGCGTGGCGGATTCTGGATGGATCCTGCCCTTCCCGAATCCTACGGCGACCTGCACCTCAGCAACGCCCCCATGGCTGGTGGCCGGATCACCATCGATATCGTCAACTCCATGCCGATCGTCCAGGGCCTCCCGGAGGGAATGGTGTTCCACAAGGGGCAGAGGCCATATCTAGCTGAACTTGTGGAAGAGGCGGGCCAGCGCGGGAACAACTGGACCTAGAGCGTGATCAACTGCCCTACAGTCGACGATCCGTGTAGAATTGGGCAATGGTCCAGCAAATTGAGATTTATCAATCGTCCACCGTCCAACAGGTGGCCGACGGTCTCACTGCCATGATCCTGAACGGAAAATTGAAGCCCGGCGAAAGGCTTCGGGAGAGCGTCCTGGCGGAAAATCTCCAACTTTCCCGCAATACGGTTCGCGAAGCTGTCCGTATTGTCCAGGCCGGCGGTCTTATCCGCCACCGGACGAACCATGGCGCCATAGTGTGGGACCCCACTGACGCCGAAATCATGGACGTTTACAACGCCCGCTATCACTTGGAGACCACTGCTGCCCGCAGCGTTAGCGCAAGTACCTCCCTGGCCGAAGTCCATGCGGCCATGGAGGAATTCAGGGCAGTCCTGAGAAGCGGCGACCCCTTCATAATCGTCGAGAAGGACCTTGCGATCCACACGGCGATTGTCGGGCTTCTCGGAAGCCGGAAGCTAGTGACTTTTTACCAGCAACTCGTCACCGAACTTCGGTACTTCATGTATGTACTCTCCACAGCCAGGCACGAATATGAGGATCCGGACGCCCTGGAAGCAGAGCACGAGAACATCATCGCGGCACTGGAGACTCGGGATCCCGTGCTGGCGGAAAAAGTGGTCTCAGAAACCATCATCGAATACCGCGACGTCATCCGCCAGATCATCGCCAAGAGGCATTCCGGCGCCTGACGACACCCGACCCCAACCAGTTCGTTGCAAGACCTAGGCCAAGCTGTCATACTGTCTACTGTTGAACAGTAGAACAAAATTGAGTGGAGCTTGTGACATGGACGTCAGAACTGATTCGGAATTTATCGACGCCGTCGCCTACGAAAGCGGGCTTCTGGCCCAGCAGATTGAGCTTCCGGATCCAGCCGTGCTGCAGCTCCTTGAAACCTTCTACGGCTTGCGGGGAACTTTGTCTCGGATTCCCACAGAAAAGGATGAAACATTCCGCCTGCGCAGTGGAGATGAAATCTTCTTGGTCAAGATTTCCTCCCCTGACGAAGACCCGTCCATCGTCCACCTTCAAACGGCGTGCATGGAGCACGTGGAACACACAGCCCCAAACCTACCTGTGCAACGACTCGTAAAGAACCTCGAAGGACGCCCCGAGGTTCACCTGCCGACTTTTGCGGGGCCTTACGACCGGGTCCTCCGGGTCATGCGCTACATGCCTGGAAACCTTCTGGCCAATCACTCAGCATCACCGGCTCAGCTCCAACTTTGCGGATCAACTCTCGCGCACCTGGGACAAGCACTGCAGAACTTCGAACATCCACGCGCCGACCGAATGCTCCTCTGGGACCTAAAGCATTTCCACCGAATGCGCCCGCTTCTGGAATACGTTGAGGAAGCGCAAAAGCGCGACCTGGCCGAATGCATTTTCGACCAGTTCGAGGCCAAGGTGGTTCCGCTCCTCGACACACTTACCGCACAAGTTGTCCACGGCGACTTCAGCCCGTTCAACGTGCTGGTTGATCCCCAGGCTCCTCATTTTGTAACCGGGATTATTGATTTCGGTGACGTAGTTCGAACGCCAGTGATCTTCGACATCAGTGTTGCCATGGCCAACAATTTGGGCACAGACCCCTACCACCCATGGGAGCACGCACTTGGCATTATGGACGGTTACCAGAGAGCCAGACCCCTGCCTCTCCACGAGGTCGAAGCCCTGACTGTCACGGCCCCAGCGAGACTTCTACTGAGGGCATTGATCTCGCAATGGCGGGCAATCCTACGCCCCGAGACCCGCGACTACCTCCTCTCCCACTCCAAGGCGGACTGGGACCGGCTTGCTTCAACAGCAGCAGCGACTGCGCCACGTATCCCCTTTACACTCTGAAACCGCTACCTAGCCCAGGAGTTACCATGGCAATCTCTTCGGAGACCATCCGCAAACCGTCCAAACCGATGGTCAACGGCTTTGATCCCGCCAGCGTCGGCAACCTTCCGGATGACGTGCAGAAAAGCATTCGACGCCGGGACAAGAGTCTCGGGCCCGGTTACCGGCTCTTTTACAACGAGCCGGTGGAAGTGGTTCGGGCCAAAGGCGTCACTCTGTTTGACCGCGACGGAAACGACTATTTGGACGTTTACAACAATGTCCCCTGCGTGGGTCATGCCCACCCCCGCGTCATCGCTGCCGTCCACGAGCAAATGCAAACCCTGAACACCAATACCCGCTACATCCAGGAATCCATCCTCGATTACTCGGAGCAACTCCTTTCCACGTTCCCCTCGCAGCTTGGCCATGTCATGTACACGTGCACGGGTTCCGAAGCGAATGACCTGGCCATGCGAGTGGCCAAGTATGCGACAGGCCACCAAGGCATCATCGTTACGTCCGGGGCGTATCACGGCCTGACCGCAGAAGTAGCATCCTTCTCCCCTTCATTGGGTGTCGGCGTGCCTTTGGGTGCCAACGTCAGGGTCATCGACGCACCCGATGCTCTGCGCTTCTCCTCAGACAACGAGACCCTGGACGAACACCTGCGGACACAAGTTCGCGGCGCCATCGCCGACCTGCACCGTCACGGAATTGGCCTAGCCGCTTTTATTGCGGACAGCATCTTTTCCTCGGATGGCATCTTCGCCGAACCCACAGGATTCCTGCGCCCCATTATTGAAGAGGTCCATGCAGCAGGCGGGCTTTACATCGCCGACGAAGTCCAACCGGGCTTTGGCCGCACAGGCGCGGAATGGTGGGGCTTCCAACGTCACGGAATCGTTCCCGATATTGTCACCATGGGCAAGCCCATGGGTAACGGCATCCCCATCGCGGCAGCCGTCTTCAGGCCCGAACTTTTGGAGCAGTTCGGCAAAAATATCCGCTACTTCAACACGTTCGGCGGCAACTCCGTTGCCATTGCCGCGGCTCAGGCAGTCCTGGACGTTCTCCGCGAAGAGTCTTTGATGGAAAACTCCCTCAAAGTCGGCGGAAAAATCCTAACCGAACTAAAGCAGCTCACGCAAGACCTCGAGCAAGTTGCGGAAGTCCGGGGCAGTGGGCTGTTCGTGGGCGTTGACCTTGTCACTGACCGTGCGACGCTGACACCGGATGGCGACACGGCATCTGCCATTGTGAACAGGCTTCGGCAAGAGCGCATCCTCATTTCAGCCTCGGGCGCTCAAGGCAATGTCCTGAAATTGCGCCCCCCGATGCCGTTCTCCATGTCGGACGCGGACCGCCTGATCGAGGCCTTGGATCGGGCCTTCAAGGTCATGCACTGAGTTCAGCCATCTCTGCGGACGCGTAGCCAGGGAGTGCCTTCCACGCAGAAGGCACTCCCTTTTGCATACCTTAGTACCCGTCTCACATGGTGGCCCCTCCATTGTTAATGCGAATGATTCTTGATAACTTTTTGAGCTAATCCAGTGAAAGGACCTGCCCGTGCACTACTTCGTGAGCCTGAGATGAAAGCGGCAACTGTGCGGCGCTCGTCAGCAAAACGCGTCCAGCGTCGAGGCCAGAGCGCCGAACCCGCTCCACCGCTGCTGCTGTCCAGCCAGCTCATTTTCAACATCGGCTTCTACGCTGTGGTGCCTTTCCTCGCCGTCGCCATGCGGGAGGACTTCGGCATGGGGGCCATGGCCATTGGGGTCGTACTTGGTGCGCGTACTTTCGCCCAACAGGGCCTCTTCCTCTTCGGCGGCGTGCTCTCCGACAAATGGGGAGCTCGGCAGTCAATGATCGTGGGCTGCCTGGTACGAATCGCCGGCTTTCTTACTCTCGCCTGGGCGACAGACTTTCCGATGTTTCTCATCGGAGCCATAGTCACCGGCATTGGCGGAGCGCTCTTTTCCCCTGCCCTGCAAAGCCTTGTTGGCACAGCCGCGGCCCGGGATTCCATTCCGGGCGCCGCTCAGGACGGCCCCGGCAACCGCGACACGGGCAAAGATAACAAAGGATCCTCGCTCTTTGCCCTGGTAGTGGTCTGCGGTGAAGTCGGCGCCGTCGTCGGGCCCCTTCTGGGTTCACTCCTTCTCCATACCGGATTTGACACCTCCCTCCTGACGGCAGCGGCAGTCTTTGCGTTGATGGCCGTAGTCTTCTGGGTCTTTCTGCCCAAGACCCCAGCCCAACACCCCGGAACCGCCGCCAAGCTGCCTGCCGCGGCTCCGCCGTCAGGGCTTTGGTCTTGCTTGCGGGAGAAAGGATTCATTGGGTTCGCAGCCTTCTACAGCGTGAACCTCCTGGCCGCCAATCAGCTGTATTTTGGCCTTCCGGTGGAAATGGAGCGCAGCGGCGCCGGCAGTAGCAGTCTGGCCGTCGTCTTTGCATACGCTTCCCTCCTCACCATCACACTTCAGTGGCCGATCGCGAGGCTGATGCGCAAGGCGGGACCGGGAACAGCGCTACCGCTCGGGTTTTCCCTTCAAGCCTCAGGCTTCGCTTCCCTCGCGGTATTGGCTCTCTTCCCGCCGCCAGGCGCTCTCCCCACCCTCCCCGCCATGCTGCTGGTAACGGGGCTTGCGCTCGGAAATATGTGCGTGTTGCCCATGGCAATGGGGTTGGTGCTGGAGTTCTCCGCGGGCCGGCCGACCGGCGCCTACTACGGACTGCTCGCCAGCGCCGGAGGGCTAGCCGTTGTCATAGGCAACACGGCCCTGGCACCTCTCTATGAAGAGGCGACGGAGCCGTCCAGCATGGCCGCCGCCCCTTGGCTTCTGTTGGCCCTTCTCGGGGTGACATCAGCAGTGTTCATTGGCAAGTTCATCCCCAAACCGTCGGGGATCGTCGCGGCACGGACTGCCTCGAGTTCATCACGGTAACCACCGCATAAGTCACGCCCGGGGGCTGGTATTCCCGATGGACCGCGAATTGATGTCGGAAACATTTGACTTCCTTGGCTAGCATCAGGGTCATCTGTAGCGCACGGCAGACTGACCACCGGCAACCGCATCGGCCCCTATGCGAATATTGAGAATTCCCTTTGCTCAATTGTTGACAGTTGAGCAGTTGTGGAGTTCTATATGAGTAGAGGCAATGAGATCCAGATCACAGCAACGCACTTTGCGATCGTCGGTCGTCATCACGCAAACAACCCATCTCTTACGCGACGGGTTAGGCGCGGAACTCTCCACATAACGCATCCGTTCGGCAAAGCACCTAGCCGAACCCTTTGAAGGGAAGCACCATGAAGACCATCGGCAGAATCCAGACCGCGGCCGCCGGGCTTGCCGTTCTGTTGGCCCTTAGCGCCTGTGGCGGTACGGCCACTGGCAGCCAAGCAGGGGCAACGGAAGCGTCAAAGACCAACAACACCACCGATATCTCCGAGGGTGTGCAGCCTGATGCTGCCGCGGTAGCGTTGCTGCCGGAGTCCTTCAAGGCCAAGGGTGAACTCACGGTGGCCATGGACCTGCACTACCCGCCCACCACCTTTCTTGCCGAGGACAACACCACCCCAATCGGACTGAACCCCGACGTCGCCCGGCTCATCGCCAAGAAGCTGGACCTCAAACTGAAATTCGTGGACACCAAGTTCGACACCATCATCCCGGGCCTGGACGGCGGACGCTACGACTTCACCGCCACCACAATGTCCAAGACCGAAGAACGACTCAAGGTCCTGGACATGATCGACTACTTCAAGGCCGGCTCTTCCGTTGTTGCTGCAGCGGGCAACCCGCAGAAGCTCACCGTTGAGACCCTGTGCGGGAAGAACATCGCCGTCACCCAGGGCTCCACCGGACAGCTCAAGCGCCTCCCTGCCCTGAACGAACAGAGCTGCACGACGAAGGGACAGCCCGCGATCAACGCCGTGACGCTCCCGAATATCCAGGAAGCCCTCACCCAGCTCCACTCCAAGCGGATCGACGGCATCCTCTATGACACCACCTCCCTCGGCTGGGCAGCCAAGCAGCAGCCTGACTCCTTCACCATGCTCGGCCGCGTCAACGTTGGATCCAGCGACCTGACCGCCATCGGCATGAAGAAGGGCTCGCCACTGACCCCGGCCATGCAGAAGGCCATCCAGTCAGTCCTCGAAACGCCCGAGTACAAAAAGTCGCTCGAAACGTGGGGTCTCGACTCCGGAGCCATCACCGACGCGAAACTCAACTAAACCCTTAGGGCACAGCAATGGAGGCCAGATCTGTTTGGATCTGGCCTCCGTTCGTTCACCGGGGACCTTCAACCTCCACAGTCCGACCTCGAACATGCAAATAGTTACAGCACCCGCAAACGACCCTTCGAATGCAGTAACCGCCGGCAGCCAACATAGGGTCTACTACTCCCCTGGCCAGAGCAAATTCGCCAAGTGGCCGGGTGGCCGGGCACGGAACCCTATGCAGTCAACGAAAGCATGTCTGGATAGGCAGGCCACGACTTGCGCCGATTCGAGAGAAAGGCCAGCATCCACGGGATGCTGGCCTCTCATACCTGACTCAAAAATCCATCAAGATCAGTCGAAATCGTGGCAGTAGAACTTTCGAATGGTTTCCGTGACCTCCCAGCGGCCGGACCAGTCCTTAGGCTGCACGATCACGTCGCCCCCAGAAATCTCGAAACGCCTACCCGTGGACGCGTCAGTAATCGTCGCCTGGCCACTAAGGATGTAACACACCTCAGTGTCCTCCCGCGGGGCCACATCCCAACCACCAGGTTCACATTCCCAGATGCCGGTCTTGATCGAAGTGTCGAACTTGAGGATCGATGTTTCAGGGTTCCCCGTATCGAAGCCCGGCCGAGGACCATTAGGCTCCAATTCCCCGAGCAGGGTGGCGGCGGGCACGTGTAGATACTGTTGCATGAGCTTCCTTCTGTAGTACTGTCAATTGTCTACAATTCTAGACGGCATCTAATATGTTGTCTAGGACGCGCGTAGCAGCGCGCCGGCACGGCTTGCGCAGTTCACGAAGCGACTACGGACCCATCCACATGTGTGGGTCCTTTGTCAGTGCCCTCTTTCCCAGGCGCCGAACCAAGCCACCCCCTGCGACCGACTAATTCGTTGGGCCGAGCGACTCTAGCTCTGCCCCACGACGAGACGCGGAAGCAGCCAACGCTCGGCTAAAGTAACCTACCCGGAGCCCGCGGCGCCGACCGCAGGGATGCATGAACGCCGCGTTCCGACGCCGTTGCTTCGCGACGGCCACCCGGCGGTGGTGCATGATCGCGCCACCGATAGCGTCTCGGATGACGAAGGCGAGCAGGCTGTATCCCAGCAGTGGCAGGAAGAACCCGACTGCGACCATCACGGTGATCGCCGTCAGAACCCAGGCCCAGTGTGCACGCAGGAACGCCCCACCGGGGGCGGCCGCCCGGGGACCAGGAGCTGCGGCGAGTTGGGCGGCGCTGCCACCACATTTGTAGTCCAATACCACCATGAAGACAGAGCCAAGGCGACCGCGAGCAGGATCAGCTGGTTTGCGAGGCCGAACAGCATCCTAAATGTGCCGCAATACCCAAGTTGGTGAGTTTGACGGCGAGATTGAAGTCGTCGACGTCCAAACCGCTGGTGGTGCTCCCGCTGGTGGGGTCGACTGCCACGGCGTCGGATGTGGCGGGCCATTCCCTTCCGACTTCGCTCACTGACCATGCCGTACCTGCCCTGGCGGGGTTTGATGTCGATCACCGGCGCGGTGACGATGTCTGCCCGTGCGGTTTTGATGACGGTGTCGAACATCAGCGGATGGAATACCGCAGCCTCGCCCGGAACGGGCTCCGGCCCGGCGACGCAGCCCGGCCTGGTCCCGCCTGCTGCTGGAGCCGACCCGGTGAGTGCTGTTTCAGGGTGGGAGTGGTCCAGTCCAGTGCGGTGCGCAGGGTGTTGATGTTGGCTCCGGCGTTCGCTGGCCAGGTCAGGGCGGCGACGGAGAGGAACATGAAGGCGACGAACATGACGGTACCGGTGGTGCCGTGCAGCCAAACGGTGCGTGAGCGTGGTGAAGTGCGCCGCGGCGTTTTGGTAGCGTCAGCTTTGGCCGCGAATCTTTTGCGCTGCTTACGGACCGTGTCGATCCAGAAGAGCAGGCCACGCAGTGCGATGCCCCATAGCCATGATGCGGCCAGTTCACTGTAGACGCGTCCGGCTCGCCGAGGTTCAGGGAGTGGTGGAGGTTGGAGATCCAGGTACGGACGGGCAGTGGGCCGCTGCTGCCGTAGGTGGTGAGGTCTCGTGAGGTCTTCGCGTAGTTGTGCGGTTCCGGGATCGACGAACAGTTGAATAAGGAGCAAGCCCAATTCGTCCCCGTCTGTGTTGACCACCGCCGTGTGGTGGCCAGCGACAGCAAACGAGGAATTGATCAAATAGTGGGCAGTCAGCCCCCTGTAAAGTTAATGCGGCCGCGGTCACATGGTCGACGTCATCCAGTACTGGCAAAGCCCTTTCCACGTCGACAAGTACGTACTCCGCGTAGCAGCCGATGCTTTCTTCGGTGGCAATGCGATCGCCTTCGTTGAATTCCTTAGCCCCTTCCGCCGCTTCTACAACAGTGCCTGAGGCTTCCGTGCCGGGTATGTGGGGATAAGGGGTCTGGCGCGTGCCTATGCGTTCAAAGGTGTCTCTGAAGTCGATCCCAGCAGCGGCCACCCGCACCAGCAACTCCCCCGCTGAGGGATAGGGCGTGGAACCGTTAGATAGTTCGACACTTCGGGCCCGCCGGCGCGGGTGGCAACGATTGCGTGTGGCATAGCGTCCTTGGTGTGAGTTTCAGTTGGTTCCGGCCGCCTGTAGGTTCAACGCCACATCGACAATCATGTCTTCCTGTCCTCCTACGTAGCCGGCTTTGCCCACTTCCTGGAGGATCTGCCACGCCGGCACCCCGTAGCGTTCTGCTGCCCGCTCTGCATGGATAAGGAATGAGAAATAGACCCCGGCGTAGCCTTGCATGATTGAAGCACGATCCATGACGGGCATGCGGGTAATGATGGGTTTCACAATGTCTTCCGCTGCGGCCATCAGACCCTGGGTGTCTACGCCCGTCGAGATATTGAGCCGATCGAATGCTGCAGCAAGTACTTCCGTGGGCGAATTGCCTGCCCCTGCCCCCAAGGCAACAAGAGTGCCGTCGATCTGCCGCGCACCGGCGCGTACAGCGAAGACCGAATTGGCGACGCCGAAGCTCAGGTTTTGGTGGCCATGGAACCCTACCTGCGCATCGCCTCCGAGTTCGGTCACCACGGCGGCGACCCGATCCGCGACATCTTCAAGAATTAGGGCACCGGCTGAGTCGACGACGTAGACACACTGGCAGCCGGAATCCGCCATGATGCGGGCCTACTTGGCGAGCTCCTCAGGACTGGCGCGATGGGAGAGCATGAGGAACCCTACGGTTTCCATACCTAAATCCCGTGCGTGGGAGAAGTGCTGGGTGCAGATGTCTGCTTCGGTGCAGTGGGTCGCGATCCGCGCAACTGTTGCGCCGACGTCGTATGCCTGGTTGAGGTCGTGAATGGTGCCCAGGCCCGGAAGCATGAGCACGGCGATCCTGGCGCGTTCGGCTTCATCGACGGCGGCCTTGATGAGCTGCAGTTCCGGCGTCAGGGAAAACCCGTAGTTGAAGGACGAGCCACCCAGGCCGTCTCCGTGGGTCACCTCGATCACTTCGACATGGGCATCGTCGAGTGCCCGGACCACGCTTCGTACGTGCGCTTCGGTGAATCGGTGACTCATTGCGTGTGAACCATCGCGCAGGGTGGTATCTGTCAGACGGATGCTGGAACCGCTGTTTTCGGTAGGGCTCATGACTGGCTCCCGGTGTTCTCGGTGGAGGCTGTGACGAGCTCAGACTCGTCCATCTTCTCGGCAAGCAGGTCTGCAGTGCGTGTTGCTGCCGCGGTGATAATGTCCAGGTTGCCGGCATATTCGGGAAGGTAGTCCGCGGCACCTTTGACCTGGACCCACACGCCCACTCTTCCGGCACCATTCCAATCGTCGCGGGAGCTATCGAACTGTGGTTCGACACGCAGTTCGTAACCAGGAACGTATTCGCGTGTTCTTTCGACAGCCTCGGCGATCGCAGCCCGGATCCGCTCCCGGGTTGGACCCGGTTCGGCCGCTTCTGCCGGTATGGCGCAGTAGATGGTGTTCCTCATGATCATGGGCGGTTCAACCGGGTTGATGATGATGATTGCCTTGCCTTGCTTGGCACCACCGACGACCTGGAGCGCCTCCGCGGTAGTTTCCGTGAACTCATCGACGTTGGCCCGTGTGCCGGGGCCGGCAGACTTCGACGCTATGGATGCCACAATTTCCGCATAATCCACTGGGACTATCGACGAGATCGCGGCGACGATCGGCGTCGTCGCTTGACCGGCGCAGGTCGAACGAATCGTCGGATACCGCTCCGCTTCCGTCAGTCCGAGGTTAAGTAGGCGCCCCAGGTTCAGCCCGGCGATCCGTAGTTGGAGCCAGACGTTGTTCCGGCTGATGCCGCGGTGCCTGACACGGCGGTTGCCGCGGGTCAGCCAAGCGATGGACCGTTCGACCATGGCCGGTGGGTGCGGCACTCGTGCTGGAAGTCCTGGTCCTTGGCGCGTTGACGGTGCGCCCACGACGGCGTTCCGGCTCCGCGGAATCTTATGGGCACAAGCTCGTAGGCCTGTCCAAGGCCGATGTGTCCGTCATCGGTCATTCAGACCACTTTTCGTCTTCCCAGACGCATTGCTTTTAGCAACCGCGTTTACACCAAGGTGCCTGTTGACCTCGTCCTAGGACTTCACGGTGTTGTAATCATAGCCCTCGGAGATGTGGTCGCCGTGGGCCAGCGCCCAGAGGTTACGTCATACCGGGCGTGCGAGTCGATGTGCCGGACGTCGTCCGCCCTGTCGTTCAAGGTGTCCAGCATGTACTCGAAGGCCTGGTAGCGAGGGCTTGTTAGGCCTGGGCCTACTCGGCGGTCAGCACGGCGTGGAACTCAGAGCCGACCTTGGGAGTACTCCTTGGACCTCACCGCATTTCACCTGCCCGCCGCATGCGGACCGAGCCACGAACGCGGAGGCGCAGCAAATATAAGGATTGTCAACAATCCGACGATGCTGCTATCTTTTTCCGTATGACTACTTCTTCTCGAAATAACCCGCTGCCAGAGGCTGGTGCCCGTCCGGCGCCTTCCGACCATGGAGAGCACCATGACCATGACCATGACCATGACCATCGTCGTTGGGCGTTTAGTGTTGGCCACCGCGCACCTCGTGTCAAAGAGGATGAGCATGGCCATCACGGGCACAGCCATGGCTTGGGCGATCACACAACGGCCACTGGAAAACACCGCAAGAAGCTGATCATCGTCCTGTGCATCACCGCTTCGATCTTCCTGGTCCAGGTTGTCGGGGCAATGATTTCCAACTCTCTGGCGCTGCTGGCGGACGCAGGACACATGCTCACGGATGCTACGGGAGTGTTCATTGCCCTGATCGCCAGCGTCATCGCGACACGGCCCGCCTCGGCGAAGCGGACCTTCGGCTATCAGCGCATTGAGGTGCTTGCAGCTCTGCTGAACGGAGTCGCGATTGCGGCGATCGCCGTCCTGATCTTCGTCGAGGCGATTAAGCGCATCGGGACGGAAGTTGAGGTGGAATCAGGTCCGATGTTGTTCGCGGCGATCATCGGTGCCGTTGCGAACCTTATCTCGCTGCTGATTCTCCAGTCGGGCCAGAAGGAAAGTCTGAATGTACGGGGCGCCTACCTTGAGGTACTGGGCGACCTGCTGGGTTCTGTCGCGGTCATCATCGCCGGCATTATCATCTGGCTGACCGGCTGGATGCTAGCTGACCAGATCGCCTCCATTGCCATTGCGCTGCTGATCCTGCCCAGGGCGTGGAGTCTGCTTAAGGACGTTCTGAATGTGCTGATGGAAGCAACACCCAAGGATATGGACCTCGAAGAGACGCGCGCCCACCTGCTCAGTGTCCCCGGTGTGTTGAATGTCCACGACATGCACGCTTGGACTATCACCTCAGGCGTTCCCGTCTTCTCCGCCCACGTCGTCGTCGATGACGAAACGATTAGTTCGAAGGGATCCGAACCGATACTGGACGAGCTCCTCGCATGCCTCGGAGAGCACTTCGACACGGCCCACAGCACACTGCAGATCGAATCCCGGGACCACCAGGCCCACGAGCAGGAAGTGCACGCCTGATGACTGTCATTCTCAGCCGGTCCGAGAGGATCCAAAAGCGCTCCAGCCGATAGATCTAGGCCCCTTCCGTGGCCGGGCTCCGGATCAATGGCCGATGCCACCGATGGCGTTAACTGGTTCGAACAAGGGAACTGGCGATGAGGATGCCTCTACCGGGGTGCAGAGACAAAGGAGTGAGATGACGAAAGGCAAATTGCTGTCCTCGATCGAACCACTAACAAGCTCCGTCGGGCTCGCCGAGCACTTGCGAGAACATATCCTCAGGGGTTGCTTCCCGCCCGGGGAACAGATCAACGAGTCCCTTCTGGTGAAGCAGTTAGGGGTTTCCCGGACACCGCTGCGGGAAGCACTGCAGCGCCTGGCCCAGGAGGGGCTGCTCACAGCCAAACGCAACCACGGCATGTTCATGGTCGAGCTGACGAAGGCTGATGTCAACGAGATCTACGGCATCCGCAAGACGCTGGAACTCACCGCGGTGGAGGCCATCATCTCGCAGCGAGCCGGGCGCCGGGAGGAAGTGCGCGACCGTCTGGTCGATATCGCGTTGCACCTGCCCGATAGCAGCCTGATGCCCGACGGTTGGATAAGCGCTTCCCGTTTGGATCTTCAATTCCATACAGCCCTTGTTGCGGCCGCCGGCAACTCCAGGCTCCTTCGCGCCTACAGCACCTTGGCCGCTGAAACGCTCATATGCATGGCAAACATCGAGCAAACCTCTGCATCCCCAAGAACTCCCAGGCATGACCATCTGGCAATGGCCGAGCTGATCGCGAAGGGTTCCTTGGCCGAGATCCGTTCAGCTTTCGACCAGCACCTCACAGCTTCCGGCGACGAGTTGGTTGCCGGCTTCGAAGCCCGGTCCCCGGACCATCGAGCGGGGGGTGCGGCGGGCAGTTGACGCCCGCCCTCCGGCCTGGCTTGGACATGGGAGTTCTCGCGGTCGAGCATCACTGACGGGCGCCTGGCATTTAGACTCGATGGAAAGGGTCCGCAACTGGACTTGGCGGGTATGGGATTGTTTAGACAGCCCACCACGAGTCCTGGCGGATTCTCGGCTATCAACGCGTAGGGGTAAGTAGAGATGATGAAAGTATCCGACCTGTCCCCCATCCCGCCCACAACGACCGCGGTGAGGATTGCGGATCAGCTTCGGGATCTGATCGTCGATGGGGCTTTCGCCCCGGGAGAACAGATCAATGAGGGCCTGCTGGCGAAACAGCTCAGCGTATCCCGCGGCCCGGTGCGTGAAGCGCTGCAGCGTTTGTGCCAGGAGGGACTGCTCGTCAGCAGGCTCAACCGCGGAGTCTTCGTGATCGAAATGACGAACGAGGACGTCGATGAAATATACGGCGTCCGTGAGATCCTGGAACTCGGCGCTGCCGAGATCATCACTGCCCAGACGACGCAACGGCGCCAGGAAGTCTCCGATGCGCTCGTCAGGATCGCCTCGCAGCTCCCGGCAGCCATTGCTGCCGGGGACTGGTCGCGGGTGTCCCGGCTGGACCTTGAATTCCACACCACCCTCATCGCCAGCGCCGGCAATTCGAGGCTGCTTCGGGCCTATACCACCCTGGCAACCGAATCGCTGATCAGCATGGTCAATCTCGAACAGGCCTACCCCACACCAAGCACACTGAGCCACGACCACATGGCAATGGCGGAACTGATCGCAAAGGGCTCCATGAGCGAGATCCACTCCGCCTTCCACCGGCACCTCTCGGGCTCTGAAGACCACATGGCGGCAACTCTCGAAGCACGGCACAGGGACCACCACGGGCCGGTCGCTACTACCGCCTAATTCCGGCGGCAGGGCAATCCCTAAAGCGCGGCGAGTTTTCAGCCTTTGGTCTCAGGAGCCCTTTCGTGATGGGGTGGGCGGTCATAGAGTGTGTGCTCGCTCTGTTCCAGAATATTTGTGACAAGGGCTCCGACATGTTCATTGGCCAGCGCGCAGTAAATGGTGGTGCCGGCCCGCCGTGAGCTCACGAGGCGTCCGATGCGTAGCTTGGCCAGGTGCTGTGAAACGGCGGCCACGGGGCGGTGCAGCTTTTGGGCGATCTCCCCCACTGAGAGTTCGCGTTGCGCCAGCAGCGCCAGAATCGCCAGGCGTGTCCGGTCGGCGACGAGCCGGGCCAGCTCGGCAGCCCCATCGAGGTCGGCGTCCGAGGGCAGAGAAACCTCCGCCAAGGGCCTGGCCCCGGCGGTGGTTCCGTTTGCGTTGACGGCCGGATTCTTCGTGTGGCTCACAGGTGGGCGTCCTCTGTCATCCTGCCATCATTGCGCACAGGGTCCGTCGCAGTCACATGTGGCCAGATGAATGACGCGGCAACAGTGGCCGCCAGGGAAAGGCCGGCCAAGGCGACAGCAGCAACCCCTAGGGAGGTCAGTGCACCGAGCCATCCGGCCAAGGGGTAGCAGACAAGCCACCATCCATGGGCAAGGGAAAATTGCGCAGCGAAGACTGCCGGGAGTTCGGGTTCGGGTACGGTAGCCCTGATCACCTGGCCGATCGGCGTCAAGACCCCTGAGTATCCGATGCCCAGGGCAAACCACAGGGCCGCCAGCAGGGCAAGGCCGGGCGTGCCGCTATGTGACAGTGCCAGAGGTATGCCGAACGGCGGGAGGCTCACAAGGACTCCACCGAAGAGCAGTACGCGGCGTGTTCCCAGGCGTGTCACCAGGCGCGGTGCGCTGAGTGCGCCGCAGATGGAGCCCGCGCCCATGGCGCCAAGGGCGAATGCGACGGCGGCTTCATCCGCGCCCAGAGGGCCCCGGACCATGGCAACAGTTTGAACCATCGCAAAGCTGCCGCTGCCGGCCACGGCCAGTTGCAGGGCGAAGATGCCCCGCAGGGCCGGTGTGGTGAACAAGAGCCTGCTGCCCAACGTCAGGCGCTTCATGAACGGTTCGTTATGGCTGTCCGAAGGCAGGGCTTTGGGCAGGGCCAGAGAGGCGAGGAGCGCGGCGGATGCGGCGAAACCCAGTGCGGTGCCGAAGAACAAGTGTTGGGCCGGAACGAGTAAGAGCAGAATTCCGGTCAACATGGGGGAAACAAGTGCCTCGACATCATATGCCAGCCGGGACAATGCTAGGGCGTTTCCGTAGTCCCGGTCATCCGGGAGGACCCGCGGGACGGCGGCTTGAAAGGTCGGTGTGAAGACAGCTGATGCGACGTGCAGCACCACGATAAGAGCGTAGACGTGCCACACATCCGAGACGAAAGGAAGCACGACGGCGACCCCGGCCCGCAGCACATCGGATCCCACCAGCACAGCCCGGGGCGAGACGCGGACCAAAACCGCGGCGGCCACAGGCGCAACAACCATGAAGCAGAGCATTTTGATGGCGAGGACGGTGCCGAGCACCGAACCGGACCGATCACCGGCCAGATCGAACGCCACAAAACCAAGCGCGATGGTAGCCAGCCCCGTGCCCAGGAGGGCAAGGATGTGGGAAAGGAGCAGGCGCCGGAAGATCGGGTGTCGCAGGATTATGAACATGCCACCAGAGTCTCATTAGTTGCATAACTATGCAACTAATGAACAATCAGCGGGTCTCCGCCACAGAACTTCTTAGCCGAACGGCCGGGGCCCAGCCAAACCCTTCCGGGCGTGAGGCTCCGAGCCCTTCGCGCCTTGATTGTTCACGAACCATGTTCATCCAGCGTGCCGCTCTGAAAGTAAAACAAAAGCCGTAATCGTCAGATTGTTGACAATCCTACATACGCGCCATATGCTCGCTTCAAACGAACGCGCGTGACGCGCGTCACTACGAAATCCCAGTGAAGGATTTAACGTGGCAAGTCTAGAAATCAACAACCTGCGGATCAGCATCCGCGGAAGAACCATCGTCGACGGGCTCAGCTTCAATGTCGAGGCCGGCCAGCGTCTTTGCCTGCTTGGCGCCTCCGGGTCGGGGAAATCCATGACCGCCAGTGCAGTTCTTGGGCGGCTGCCCTCCAACGCTGTTGCCAGCGGAAGCATCCGGATCAACGGTCACGAGGTTCTTGGCGTGCCGGCCCCGAAGCGTCCCGAGAATGCGCGTGTGGCGATGGTCTTCCAGGATTCAGCCGTAGCGCTCAATCCCCTTGTGAAGCTGCGCGACCAGTTGACGGTGCCCCTTCGCAGGCACCGCGGGCTGCGGGCGGCGGAAGCAACCTCAGCTGCGGTAGAGCTCGCGGAAGCTGTCGGCTTGCCGAACCCGTCCATGCTCATTGACGCCTACCCTTCCGAACTGTCCGGAGGTCAGCGTCAGCGAGTTTGTATTGCCTTGGCATTGGCGTGCAACACCCGGTTGATGGTGGCCGATGAACCCACCACAGCCCTCGATGTCGTAACACAGGCCAAGGTCCTAAAGGTATTGAACAAATTTACCGCCGGCGAAAATTCGCCCGCACTGCTGTTCATCACCCACGATTTCGCGGTCGCATCTGAGCTTTGCACCGATGCGGTCGTCCTCCGCGACGGGCATATCGTCGAAGACGGACCGCTCCACGATGTCCTGGCAAATCCTCGCGATCCCTACTCCAGGAATCTCATCCGGGCCGCCCGGGCCGCCACCATCGAACCCTACCTGCAGGCCGCCCCAACCCCGGAAGGTGTGGCGACGAGCGCGGTTGAGGAGGCCTCCCAAGCCGCGGTGCCGCCGTTCTTCGAAATCGACCGGGTCAGCCGGTCTTTCCAAATGCCGCGGCCCTCGCGTTTCGCTGCCAGACCTGTGCGCACGGCCCTCGGGCAGACGACTCTCAAGATCGGCTCGGGCGAGCGGGTAGGCATTGTCGGTGTGTCAGGTTCAGGAAAGACAACTCTGCTTCGCCTGATCCTGGCGTTGGAAAGCAGCGACACCGGAGCCATCAGCTGCGCCGGCAAGGACGTACGGCCCGGTTCCTTGAAGGAGCTGCGGTGGTACCGGCGCAGGGTGCAGTACGTGCCGCAGGACCCGGCCGGGTCGCTGGACCCCCGGATGGTTGTCAGGGATCTGATCGCAGAGCCGCTGCTACGGTTGAACGTCCAGGTCGATCACAAACAGGCCGTCCGTGAGGCCTTGGAGTCTGTCGGCCTGGGACCGGAATACCTGGATCGGCGCGCCAGCGAGTTATCCGGCGGCCAGGCCCAGCGCGTTGCTTTGGCCCGTGCCATTGCCACCCGCCCCGATTTCCTACTCGCCGATGAGCCTGTGTCCGGCCTTGACCTTCCCATGCGCGAACAGATCATCGAGCTGCTCCGCTCCATTGCCGACGAACGCGGCACCGGGCTCCTCATCGTTTCCCACGACCTGTCCATGGTCGCCAGCCTGTGCGACCGCACGGTCGTCATGCACGACGGCGCGGTCATTGAAGACCGCGCCACGCTGGTGCTGCTTGCCGACCCGGAGCACCCCCGAACCCAGGAACTTGTCGGTGCCATCCCCGTCCTGCCCGTCCCGGATACCCCCGGGGCGTCGGACGACCCCACACTCGCAACGCTCGCCAATTGAAAGGTATCCCCAGAAAAATGCGTTCACTTATGCCCCGCACCCGCCACCTCCTTGCTGCCGGCGCCCTGACAATGGGTGCAGCCCTGACCCTGACCGGATGCTTCGCCGGGGAAGCGCCGTCGGCCCAGGCCTCCAGCAACCGGATCAGCCTGGCCATGCTCGCAGCTCCGATGGCCAACCTGAGCCCCTACTCCGAAGACGCCTTCAAACTCTCGCGCTGGAGCGCAGCAGAAACACTGATCGTACTCAATGCCAACGGCGACCCTGAGCCAAAGCTTGCCACGGAATGGAAGAAGGACGGGGATCTCAAATGGATCCTGACCCTCCGCGAAGGGGTCAAGTTCCACGACGGCACGGCGCTCACCGCAGAGACCGTAGTCAACTCGCTCAAGCGTGCGCAGAATGCGTCCCCCAAGTTGCGTGTCCTTTCCGGGGTCGACGTGCAATTCGAGGCAACGGGCGCTCTGGAAGTGACCATCACCAGCGCGGCGCCGGACCCGCTCTTGCTTCAAAGGCTCACCGCTCCGCAGTTGGCCATCCTCGCCCCGGCGGCGTACGGGGCCGATGGTTCGGTGACATCGGTCGGGATGGGCACCGGCCCGTTCAAGATCGTCAGCACCAACGGCTCATCATCGGCAACCCTGGACCGATTCGAGGACTACTGGGGCGAAAAGGCCAAATTGGCAGGCATTGACGTCTCCTACGTTCCGGACGGCGCGGCCCGCGCGGCAGCAGTGCGGACCGGGACAACCGACGTCGTGGAAGCCGTCCCGGTCTCGCAGGTAAGCCTGCTTCCCCAGGAAGTAGTGAACGAGGTGCCGATGCCTCGGACCAGCACGCTGTACCTGAACAACAAGAAGGGCGCCTTCGCCGACCCGGCCCTCCGGTCTGCAGCCCGCGCCGCCCTCAAGAAGGCGGACATCGTCCAGAATGTTTACGAGAGCCGGGCCGACGAGGCCAAGGGCCTGCTGGGGCCAGCGCTGAAGTGGACTGCGGACCTCCGTAAGGATGTGGGCTCCGCTGCACGGCCCGCCAACCCGGCCGGGCAGAAGATTACATTAGCCACCTACACGGCACGGCCCGAACTTCCCGAGGCTGTGGTTCTTTTGGAGCAGCAGCTGGAGGCCGCCGGGTTCGTCGTGGAGCAGGACGTGCGCGAATACGCAAACATTGAAAAAGACATGCTTGCCGGAGCCTTCGACATGGTCCTCGTCTCCAGGTCGACCGTCCAGGAAACCGCAGATCCGGTGAGCTACTTCACCAGCGACTTCTCCTGCAAGGGGGCCTACAACATCGGCCAGGTCTGTGACCCGGAGATTGAGGAAGCAATCCGCGAGGCCGCAACAACCGAACTTGGCGACAAGCGGCGCGAGGCAGTCATGGCGGCAGAGGCAATAATCCTGAAGAAGGACGCTGCCCTCCCGTTGCTGCATGAACGGGTGATTCTGGGTACCTCGACCAAAGTCTCCGGTGTGGTCCAGGATCCTCGTGAACGCACTCTGATTACCGCTGAAACCACCAAGGAGTAGGCCCGCATCATGGTTGCACCAGTCTCTGTTACCCAGACGCTGCGCCGTAGCCGGCGCAATAGCCACGGCGATCGCAGAACCCCGGCCTGGATCCCGGGTGCCTCCCGGTTCCTCACGTTCGCTCTGGTCGTCTTCATGCTCGGCGTCCTGCCCTCGCTCTCCAACCGGGACATAGCCCTGACCATCCTGCGTTCGCGCTATTCGGAGATGGAACCCACCCCGGAGGCGCTGAACTCGATCCGCGAGGAACTCGGGCTCGCCGACGGACCCCTCGTCCTGTTCTGGAACTGGCTCAGCGGCGTCGTTGTCGGCAACTGGGGAAACTCCTGGACCGACGGCACGCCCGTGCTGCCCGGCATGCTGAACGCCCTGTCAGTGTCCGTGACCCTGATGGCTTTTGCTTTGACCGTGGCCATCATCATGGCGGTGCTGCTGAGCATTCCCACCTTCAGGCGCGGGCTCAATGGGCGCGGTGACCGGACGTCCGGTGCCCTCGCCGCCGTCTTCACATCCCTCCCCGAATTCCTCCTTGCGGCCCTGCTCTTGGTCCTGGGTGCGGTAATCCTGCGGTGGTTCCCTCCCTACGGGTGGAATGGCCTCTCCTACGTGGTCCTGCCAGCCCTTGCCATGGGCCTGCCAGGCGGTGGCTACCTGGGGCGGCTCTTCTCCGACGCGGTTTCAGCCACCTTCACCGAACGTTGGGTGGCAACCTGGTCGGTGTCCGGTTTCTCGCGGAGGCGCATCGCATTGGCCGTCACCAGGCGGAGCCTGCCTTCGATCGCACCCCAGCTGGGCCTGGTGCTGGTGGGAACCGTCGGCGGCGCCGTCGCCGTGGAACAGGTGTTTGCCATCCCCGGAATCGGTCGGGCAACTCTCGCTGCCGCCGAATCTCAGGACATGCCGACGCTGCAGGCCGGTGTCATTATCCTGATGCTGCTCGCAGCGGTCATGGGGGTGGGGGCCGGTATGCTCCGAAAGCTGCTCCTTGGCCCGGCGCTGCGTGCCAAGTCCGTTCCCACCCCTGTTCCCGCCGCGGCGAGTCGGCGGAGTGCCTGGATTGTTCCGGCAACAGCCCTGGGCCTGCTGCTGGTAATCGTTCTTGCCGGGCTACCGCGCGATCCGTTCGCGACAGCACACGGGCGGCTTGCTCTCCCCTCGCTGGCTATCCCACTGGGTGCTGACGCCAGTGGCCGGGACGTATTGGCGCGTATCTCGCACGGCGCCATGTCAACCATCGGTATCGCACTTCTGGTGGTCATTGTGTGCCTTGTGCTTGGCCTGGCCATCGGGATGTTTCCCAACCTTGCCACCGGTCCCACCGAGATCACGAACGCCGCACCGCCAATCATCGCCGGCATGATCGTCGCCTCGATCCTGGGCACATCCACGATTGGCGCCGCGATCGCTGTTGCCGTGGTGAGTTGGTCGCCCCTTGCGGCACACACCGCAGCCCTGGTCACCGAAGTCAAGGCCCAGGCGCATGTCAAGATCGCCCCCGTCTTGGGAGTCAGCCCCACCCGCGTCATGCTGCGTTATGTCCTCCCCGGTGTCTTCGGCCCGGTATTCCGGCACGCCATGCTGCGCCTTCCCGGTGTTGCCTTGGCACTTGCGGCCCTCGGGTTCCTGGGCCTCGGAGCGCAACCACCGCACCCCGAATGGGGCTTGGTCCTGGCAGAGGCCATGCCCTATGTGGAGCGGTCGCCCCTGGCGGTCCTGGTGCCCGGGTTCGCCCTCGTGCTCCTTTCCGTACTTTCCGTCTCCCTCTCAAGCCTCTCCGTGGACACCCGCGGATGGCTCAAGCGGCGCCGGTCAGCCCAATAACGGCCTGGCCGACAGTAACGCGTTGAGACCCGGACCCGGCGACGTGTTCCCGGCCCACGACCAACAGAACAAGGTCATGCAACGAGAACATGGGACACGGAAGGAGGTTGTCATGTTGACACTGCGCAGTGTGTCTCCTGCGTTCGTCTGCCAGGACGACTGCGAGTTCTGCACCGGGCCGGAGACTGACTAGGTTTTTCTCACCGCCGGAATGATAGGAAAGACACAGAAGGCCGCCGCGGGTGGGCCTCTCAAACGAGAGGTTCTCCGTGGCGGTTTTCTTCATGTCCCTTGAGTTCGCGCAGTTGCCGGGCCGTCTGGCGGGTATTGCGGCAGCCGCTGCTCTGGCTTGTCGATGGAGCAACCGACGGATGTGGAAACCTTAGGAGCGGACGAGCCTGGCGATGGCGTCGGAGGCTTCCTTGATTCTGATTTCTGCCTCTTCACCGCCGAGCTTGGCCGCATCGATGACGCAGTGCCGGAGGTGGTCGTCAAGGAGCCCGAGCGCGAGCCCTTCCAGCGCCTTGGTGAGCGCCGAGATCTGGGTAAGGATGTCGATGCAGTAGGTTTCCTGGTCAACCATGCGGTGGATGCCGCGAGCCTGGCCTTCGATGCGTTTAAGGCGGGCGAGGTATTTGCTTTTGTCACCAATGTATCCATGGGCGCTGTGGCATGAGTCGGCGGTGGCCTCAATGGCGGGTGCGGTTTCCATGACGTCCTTGCGGTTGTATTTTCAGTGCTTCCACAATCGATGGTGGCAGAGTCCATCTTTCAATGCCTCATCAGGCAAAGGTGCCCCGACGCGCTGCCGGAGACGGGAAGCTACAGCGCACGCTGCCTGAGTGGTGTAAAACGGGCGATCGACACGTTCGCCCGGCGGTGCGCGCTGTGATGGTAGTCCGGGGCATTACCCTAGGCGCATGCTCAGATGTTACTGCGAACAGGGGGCTGAGAGCCTCCTTGCCTGCGCCTGACGCCACACGGCCTCCAGGGCTGAGTTCGTGTCTTTTTCCACGGGGCTCGGCGTATCTCCCAGAGGCCGCCTGCCCAAAAGTTTGGGGTGGTGCCGACCGGAGCCGGCACCACCACGGTTACTCAGACGATGGCGTATCGTGTCGGGTCGGCATCGAATACCGGACCGCAGCCGGGGCAGCAAAACCAGTAGCGGTTGCCCTCGTAGTCGCGGAATAAGCCGGCCGCTTCGGCGTCGGCTTTGACCACCTGGGTTCCGGTCATGACCGGGCACTCAACCAGATCGGCAGTTTCGGAGCCTGGAAGGGTCTCAATCGATGGGGATACGGTGGAGGTGAGAGTCATGTCTTTGCCGGCGTTGGTGCCGCAGCAACTGTTGCTCATGGAATGTGTTTCCTTTCAAATGGAACGGGATGTGGATCGTGCCGCGATGGTTTTCACGGCATCCCGGCTAACTCGACGGCGCGTGACCGGGAAGTCTTTGGGTTGCGCGCCGGCTGGTGCTGCAGGGCATGGTTTTCGGGCTGCTAGCGTACTTTTGCGTACTGTGAAGGATCGGCGTCCATAAGTGCCACGCACGTTTCGCAGCAGAGGTAGTACCGGGTCCCGTTGTAGTCGCGGTACATGCCGTCGGCGTCCGCATCGGATTTGACGACCATGTTGCCGGGCATGACGGGGCATTCGGCGAGGTCGTCCGGCTCGTGCTCCAGCTTCACCGCGTCGTGGCTGTGGGTGTGGGTGTCTTTATGGCTTTGACCAGCGGCTTGTCCGGCTGTGGCCTGATCATGGTTGTGGGCGGTGCACATTGGTTCTCCTTCTTGGTTGGGTTTATGCCAGGTGGCGGTTGCTGGACAGTGTGGGGCGCGGGCCCGGTGGGTTCGGCACGTTTCTGGTCACGCGCCCTGCAATTGCGGTATGGGTGTCTGCGGCGCCGTGGTGGCTGACGCGGTGGTGGCTTTGGACTTGAAGGACCTGAGGCGAAGGCTGTTGCTGACCACGAACACGCTGGAAAACGCCATGGCGGCTCCTGCGAGCATCGGGTTCAGTAGTCCCAACGCGGCCAAGGGGATGGTGGCGATGTTGTAGGCGAAGGCCCAGAACAGGTTTGTCTTGATCGTGCCGAGGGTTTTGCGGGAGAGCCGGATGGCGTCCGCTGCGGAGCGGAGATCTCCGCGCACCAGGGTGATGTCCGCGGCCTCGATCGCGACGTCCGTCCCGGTTCCCATGGCCAGGCCAAGGTCCGCCTGCGCGAGGGCCGCGGCGTCGTTGACGCCGTCGCCGACCATGGCAACGATCTTGCCTTCGGACTGCAGACGGGTGACGACGTCGACTTTGTCTTTTGGCATTACCTCGGCAAAGACTTCGGTGATTCCCACCTCGGCTGCTACCTGCTCGGCAGCCGCCCTGTTGTCACCGGTCAGGAGCACCGGCGTCAACCCGAGTTCCTTGAACTGCGCGATGGCCTGGGCGCTCGTGGTCCTGACAGCGTCAGCAACGACGAGCACACCGCGGGCTTCGCCGTCCCAGCCGACCGTGACCGCGGTTTTGCCTTCGGATTCCGCTGCGGTCTTGGCGAGGGCCAGAGCAGCAGGAAGGGGCTGGGACCAGTCCGCCAGCAGGCTTTCACGCCCGACGATCACGGCATGTCCTTCCACGATGCCGTGAACGCCTTTGCCTTCGACGTTCGTGAACGACTCCGGAACAGGAAGCGGGCCAACTTGCCGGGTTGCGCCCTTGGCGACTGCTTGGGCGATCGGGTGTTCGGAGGCGTCCTCCAGTGCCCCTGCCAGGCGAAGCACATCCTCAAGGGAGTTTCCATTGGCGGGGAACACGTCAAGCAGGGTCATCTTGCCGGTCGTGACCGTTCCTGTCTTGTCGAGGACGATCGTGTCGATCTTGCGGGTGGATTCGAGTATTTCGGGTCCCTTGATCAGGATGCCCAGCTGGGCGCCACGGCCGGTACCGACCAGCAGCGCCGTCGGCGTTGCCAACCCAAGGGCGCAGGGGCAGGCAATAATGAGGACCGCGACGGCGGCGGTGAACCCGGCGCTGGGCGGGAAACCGGCGCCGGTCCAGGCGCCCAACACGGTTACGGCTGCTGCGATGACGATCGGGACGAAGATCCCGGAGACCTTGTCGGCAAGTCGCTGGATCTCGGCCTTGCCCGACTGGGCGTCCTCAACAAGCCTGGTCATCTGTGCCAGCTGGGTGTCAGAACCAACCCGCGTGGCGCGAACGACCAGTCGGCCGCCGGCATTAACTGTCGCGCCGGTGACGTTATCGCCCTCTCCGACCTCCACCGGGACTGACTCGCCGGTGAGCAAGCTGGCATCCACCGCCGAGGTGCCCGAGACGATCACTCCGTCCATGGCGATCTTTTCACCAGGGCGGACAACGAACTCATCACCGACGGCGAGCTGCTCGACCGGGATCCGGGTTTCGGTTCCCTCGCGGAGCACCGCGACTTCCTTTGCGCCCAACTGCAGCAGTGCTTGCAGCGCTGCACCGGCCCGGCGCTTGGACCGCCTTTCGAAATAGCGGCCAGTGAGGATGAACATGGTGACACCCGCCGCGACCTCCAGGTAGATGTTTCCGGTTCCATCGGAGGGGCCGATGGTGAAGGAGAACCCATGCTTCATGCCCGGAGTCCCCGCGGTTCCGAAGAACAGCGCAAAGATCGACCACAGCAGTGCAGCGGATGTGCCGACCGAAACAAGCGTGTCCATCGTGGCGGTGCCGTGGCGTAGGTTTGTCCAAGCGGCTTTGTGGAAGGGCCACGCCCCCCAAACGATCACCGGGGCCGCCAGCGTTAGGGAAGCCCACTGCCAGTAAGTGAATTGCAGCGCCGGGACCATCGCCATCGCAATGACCGGCACGGACAGTGTGATGGACGCGATCATCCGGTTCCGTAGCGACGTTAGTTCCGCGTCAGGCTGCCCCGCCTGGGAGCCGGTCTGCGTGTCTATGTCGGGTGCCGGCAGCGCCGCTGAGTAACCTGCATTTTGGATCTCGGCAATCAATTTCAACGGATCAAGGCCGGCAGGGTTGATGATCTTCGCCTTTTCGGTGGCATAATTTACAGTCGCGCTCACGCCGTCAAGCTTGTTCAGCTTCTTTTCAATCCGCATCGCGCAGGAGGCGCAGGTCATCCCGCCGATCTCCAACTCGATGATGTTGCCGCTTGCGTCGGGCCGGGCCGATGGTGCGGACATGGGGTCCTCCTTGGTTGTTGCGCCAACAGGCACGTTCAGGCATGCGTGCGCGGTGATCAGTGGCCGGAATGGTCAGCCGATTTGCCCGGTTGCGCAGAGTCAGTCGGAACGGCAGAGTCTGCGGGCATTGCCGTCGTGGCAGATGAGGTTCCGGTCGCGTTGAGGACGAATTCTGCCGTCTGCACCTTCCCCTCCACCTGAAAGTCCAGGTAGAGCAGATACGGTCCCGGGGTTGGCGCTTCGGTCATGAATTCCACGTCTGGGCCTGATGAGGCTCCGGGTTGGGGCTCTCTCCCCTGGGGGTGGACGTGGAGGTAGGCTAGGTCACCCTCACGAAGGGCGACAAGGTGACCATAAGAACCCAGGTAGGGCTGCAGTGTGGTGACGGGCTGTCCGTCACGGGTCACGGTGACCTTGAGCATCGTTTCTTCGCTGGCGCTCAGCGAGCCGGTGAGTGCCACGTCAAAGCCGCCTACTTCGTCCGTTGTGGAGACAGGAGCCGGCTGGACGGGAGTGAATTCACCTGCGGCCTGCACCGTCCGGGTCAGGGTGATGTTGCTGGCGGTGGCTGTCGGGACGACGTCTGCATAAACCCGGTAGGTCCCGGCGGTCTTCCACTCCCAAGGCAGCGACCACGTGCCGGTGTCATCCATCGTGGGATGGACGTGACGGAATTGGGTCCCGTCGGTGCGAACCACGATCAGGTGCAGCTTCTTGTCGTGGGAAGTCTCGAAAGCGGTGACCGGATTGCCGTCAGCATCAGCGATGGTGAATGACAGCGTCCCTTGTTGACCTGCTGAGCCGGGCGAGGAGACATCTTTCAAGATGAAACCGCCCTCCTCCATGGACAGCCCGGTGACCGCTGAGGCAGCTTGTGCGGCTCCGTCGTCCTTTGCAGGCCCGGCGGTTGACTGCGTCGGGGTCGATGGGCTCTGGACGGGACCCACGGCGCCCGCGGCAGCAAAGGAGGCCGCGAACACTGCCGCCAGCCCCGCCCCAAAAAGGCCAAGCTTCATCGGGACCTTCATCGTGCACGCACCGCCCAGTAGCCGGCCTCCACGACGGCTGCGATAACCGCTGCGTCGTCCGCCCCGGTAGGGCTCGTTACGGTGAGCGTTCCGGTCTTGGCGCTGACGGTAAGCGTTTCGATGCCCGCCACTTTCACTACTTCTTCACGGATCGAACTCTCGCAGTGCCCGCACGTCATTCCGGTCACGTGGTATGTGCTGGTGGTCAACGTATCCTCCTCAAACCTCATACCCCCATGGGGTATTCTGACGTAGTTGAGGATACCCCCAAGGGGTATCGGTGTCCAGTGATGGGCAGCTATCTGCTTAACGCAGGCCGCCCGCCCTGTAACAGCTCGCAAGGCCGACGAACTCTCTGTTCCGGGCGCTGCCAACTTTCCGTGCTCGTATTCAAAGGGTCCAGTCCAAAAGGCCACAACGTCGGGACTGGCCGTGGCTCCAAGTTCTCCACCGTGCACCCGGAAGGGGTTGTAACGTCTGGTCTGCCACGTCCCGCTCCACGGCGTCCATCTGTGAACAAGGCGAGTGTGGCTGCGAATCCGACAGCGGTCGTGAGTTACGGCCAGTGGCGGTGTGGGTGCTGCTGCGGGCCAGGCCGGGCCGTGTGAAGGGGTGGTCCTGGACACCGGGACTCCCGAGCGGCAGCCGCCACGTGTTCAGGTTCGGCCAGAGCGCGTGCGCCCTTCGTCGGACAGCGTGACCGGATTCGGTTTCTGTGGGCGACTGGGCGATTCATTGATCCGGTCAATGAGGTTGTCAGAAAAGCCTGTGCCTGCGGACCATGGTCACCGCGTGATTCTCCTCCCGCAGCGGTAATTCCGCCCTCCAAGAGTGCACGCGTGGGATCAAGCCTTCTGTCAGGTGCTTCCGGATCCGTTCGGGGCAGGATGGGTGCGCTGACGTCCAGGCCACCGATGGTGACCATATCGTCGGTCCGTCGCAAATGGAACAGGATCAGCTTCACATCGCTTAAGGGCGACAGCCGTGAGGTCCAATCCGCGCTTGACACCGCTCTTGCTGCGATGCTGCTGCCTCCTCGCCCCCACCCTATGGCTGGTTCCGCCGGGACCTCTGGGAGAAGAAGAAACCAGCGGCGACGATAGCGACGACTGCTGCCGCGAGACCGGCAACCAGTGGACCGTTGCTGTCATCAGGACGGACGCTTCCAGGTGCCGCCGGCTGTGTTGGTACAGTAGCCTGCGACGACGCTTGGGCATTCGACGGCGTGGCAAGGGCCTGCGGCATGGCCGCTGCCACAACGATCATGACGAGCCGGAACCGGCGGGCTTTGGTCATGCTTCTGGATGCGGTCATGGGCAAGGTTCCTCCTGGGGTCTATGAGGTCCTGCCGGCCTTGGCCGGAAAGATCTAGTTGGCTGCGTCGTCAAGGAGCTGGCGGAATTGTTCTTCACTGTTCAGTGTTAGTTGCTTTCCGTTGAGGAAGAACGTCGGGGTGCCGGTGACGCCAAGGGCGGTGCCATCTGAGACATCCTTGCGGATTCGTTCCCTGGTCTTTTCGTCCGCGACATCGGCGTCGTAGCGGGCCATGTCCAGGCCGAGTTCCTGCGCGTAGCTGCGGAACAGGGCAGCCTGGGAGTCCTGCTTTTCGCCCCATTGAGCCTGGGTCTCGAACATTCTGTTGACCATCTGTTCGTACTTGCCCTGCTGGGCCGCGGCTTCGACAGCGAGGGCGGACGTGCCGGAATTCCGGTGTCCGGGCAGCGGGAAGTAGCGGTGCACGAAGGTGATCCGGTCCCCGTATTCCTTTTTCAGTTCCTCCACCAGCGGGTGGGCCGCCCGGCAAGCTTCGCACTCGAAGTCCAGGAACTCCACGAGTTGGGCTTTCTCGGTGACCGGGGCCGTGACGCGGTGGCTGTCCTCACGCACGAGTTGTCCCCCGCCCGCTGGTGCGACCACTGGCGCGGGGGCTGGTTTGGTCGCCGTGAAAACGGCGAACCAGATCACCCCGGCAGCGACGACGGCAGCGATCAGGATCCATATGACGGTGCGGACCTTTTTGGCGGTATCGGCTGGCGGTCGGGACTTCGGTGGTGCCTGTGTCATGGGTGCTGGATGCTTTCGTTGCGTGTGGGTCCGGGATGAAGGGTTCGGCCAGCGGCGTTGATGGTCCGCGAGGATGGGTTCGGCCACGCCGCGTTGATGGTCCGCGAGGATGGGTTACCCAGGTGCGGCTGGCCGAACAACTGCTTGCCGCTTGCTCCGGCACAACCGCTGCCGGGGTAGAGCTCGAGCTTAAGGGGCAACTCTCGTAAGGATAGGTAGGATACTGGACGACCCTTACCTCGGTTCTTTTGGGCCGGGGGTCGCTACGACGTGCGGCAGCGTGTTCTCTTCGGTGCTGCATCCGGCGCAGCACTGCGTTTCCTCAGCACTGGTCTCGAACGAAGGGGCGACAAGAGTCTGTGCCGGGGCAGGTTCCGGACTATCAGGTCCACAGCAGTCATCAGTAGCGGTGCCGTGGGATTTCGGGGCTGCGTCGGCCTCGCTGGCTCCAGGTACGGTGCAGCAGACGTCACCCTTCCAGGCGTTGATGCCTTCGCGGACCGCGATGGCGGCGATGACCAGGGCGGCTCCGGCGTCAGCCCACCACCAGCCCAGAGTGCTGTTCAAGACCAGTCCGATCAGCAGGACAGCGGACAGGTAGGTGCACAGCAGCGTCTGCTTGGAATCTGCAACCGCAGTTTTGGAACCGAGCTCACGCCCGGCGCGGCGCTGCGCCCAAGACAGGATTGGCATGATTGCCAGACTAAGGGAGGCAATGATGATGCCCGGGGTTGAATGCTGGGCCTCTCCCCCGCCGGTCAGTGACCGGACAGCGTCGATGGTGACGAACGCGGCCAGAGCGAAGAAGGACAGCGCGATGATCCGCAAGGTCAGGTGTTCCCGGCGTTCGGGGTCCTTGGCGGAGAACTGCCAGGACAGGGCCACCGCGGAGGCTACCTCAATCACCGAGTCAAGACCGAATCCAATCAGCGCCGAGGAGTCAGCGGCGCCGCCCGCCCAGAGGGCCACCACGGCTTCGACGACGTTGTAGGTGATGGTGGCGGCCGCGAACAGCCGGATGCGGCGCATGAGAACGAGCCGGCGCTCCGGTGCAGGTGCCTGCAGTGCAGTGCTCATACCAGGCACGTCCCGTCAGGAGCGCAGCACGCAGGATCAACTGCCAGGACGACCCCGAGCAGGTCTTTGATGGCATGGCCGAGGCGTTCGTCGGTGAGTTCATACCGGGTCCGCCGCCCGTCTGGAACAGCAACCACCAGCCCACAGCCACGCAGGCACGTCAGGTGGTTGGACATGCTCTGTCTGGACACCCCGATCGAGTCCGCCAAATCAGAAGGATAGGACGGTGCCTCCGCCAGGGATAGCAATACCTGCGCCCTCGTGGGATCCGAGACGGCGTAGCCAAATCGGGCCAGCACCGGTGCCTGCGTAAGGGTTTCCATGGGCTCTAGAATACAGTCAGGCCTGTATTCAGGCAAACATGTACTCAAGTGTCAGTGCCCCCGGCCAAGAAGCCGGGGGCACTGACCATCAGGCCAGGACGAGCAGTCCGGTGGTGAACATGATGCCGAGCCCGGCGATGATGCCGGCGGCGGTTAGCGGGGTGAGGACTTTTCCGTTCCGGTTTTTCATCAGGGGCAGGATCCTGATGGCGACTTGGGCGACGGCTCCGGCTCCGAGTCCGAGCAGGAAGGCCGAGAGCGCGGGCTGGACGACGGTGGCGCCGATGAGAGCCCCGGCGATGGCGGGTGCGCCTGCGATCAGGCCCAGCAGGGCTAGCCTGCCCAGGCGTGCGGGTTCCTTCGCCAAGGGTGTGACGATGGCCAGGCCCTCTGTGGTGTTGTGGAGCGCGAAGCCGACGATCAGGGTTGCCCCAAGGGCCAGGGAGCCGACGGCGTAGGCAGATCCGATGGCCAGCCCTTCGCCGAGGTTGTGCAGGCCGATGCCGATGGCGATGAGCAGCGCCAGTCGGCGAGGCGGTAACGCCGTGGGCAGGCCCATGCTGCTGACGTCTTGGTGCCTGCGCATCCACGCATCGGACCCCTCCAGGATCAGGTAGGCGACGAGGGCTCCCATGAAGACCAGTAGTGGCCCTCCGAAGGCTGCGCTTCCTGTTGCCAGCTCCAGGCCCTCAAACGTGGCATCGACGGCCAGGAAAGCCAAAAGTCCGACCGTGACGCCGAGCAACAGGCGGGTCCACGCGGCGGAGGAGCGGCGGATGAACGGCATCCAGAGCATGCCCAAGGCAACCGGAATTACGCCCACGTAAATTCCCAGCAGGGCCATGAGGCCGAAAAAGGACGCGCCTCGCTCCGGGCTGGCCGCAGCGGCGTCGACGGTGGCCGCGATTTTACCGCCGATGGAGGTGACCAGGGCAATTTCGTAGGGGTCCCCGTCAACCCAGTGGTAGCTGATGGTCAGGGTGGTGGACTCCAGCGGGTTCATGGTTTGGCGGGTCTGTGTGAACGGGGCGTAGTAGTCCGAGACGTTGACCTGGGCGATCGCGACCGGGTCGGGGCCTTCGTTGCGGGCTGTGATCTCTATCTGTCCGGGTAGGAAGCGTACGTCTTCAACGGCGACGTCTTCCTTGGGAGGGACGCCGTCAGCGAGTTTCACCAGGCCGGGACCGTTCAGCAGGGCAAACAGGCCGGCCAGGACGGCAATCAGGGCCAGCGGGGCCAGGCCGAGCAGCCACCTGGGTTTGGGGGCCCTGGGCTGCAGTGACACGGTAGTGGTGGCGGTCTTTTCGTCGATGCTCATGCTGCGGTCACCTCGAAGAAGCCCATCCATCCGAGTTCGGCAAATTCGGTCTTGTGGGCATGGAACATGTACTTGCCGGGGTATGGGAAGCGGATTTCCACAATCCCGCGTTGGCCCTGCACTTGGGAGATGGTGTCAGTGAACTCACTGGGCGTCAGCATCGTTCCGGTCGGGTAGTAATGGAAGAAGTTCCCGTGCACATGGAAGGAGTTGATCGGGTCGTACTCGAGCACGTTGATCACGTGGATCCGGACCAGTGCGTTCTGCTTCACCTGCACCGGAAAGTCCATGAAGTGGAAGGGCAAGCCGTTGACGGAATAGAACTCATTGTCGTCCCCGCCGTCGGTGTTGTAGCCGTTCATCACCATGACCATCTCGTCATCGGCCTTCGGGCGACCCTCCCTTGGTTCAATGATGAACCCGCCGTAAAGCCCCTTGGCAATGTGCGGCGCCAGGGGTGATTGGTGGCAGTGATAAAGGTGCGTGCCGAAGGGTGTGGCGTCGAACTCATAAGTGAAGGACTGGCCAGGCGCGATGGACCCTGCCCCGATGCCGGGTGTGCCGTCCATCTCGGCGCGGTGGACGCCGTGGAAGTGCATGGTGTGCGGGTGCGCACCGGCGTTTGTGAAGTGGATCCTCAGTAGGTCCCCCTCCCGCGCCCACAGGGTAGGCCCCGGGATACGACCGTTGTAGCTCCACCCCGGAAACACCACTCCCGGGGCAATCTCGAAGTCTTGGTCCACGGCGACGATGTCCCATTCACGCAGCGTCCGCCCATCAGGCAGTGTGCTGGTCTTGCCGCGGTCGAAGTCGCGGAGGATGGCTGTGGGATCGATGCCCGCACGTTCAACCGGGACTGAACCGCCCGCAAATCCTGCGTGCCCCGCATGGTTGTTCGCGGCCGCAGGGCTGATGCCGCCCGTACGGCTCGGCTGTGTCGCCATGGAGCCTGTCACCGCAGGGGACTGGGCACCTCCAGCAGTCCCGGAATGGTCATGGCCGCCGGAGGCTTGCAGGGTCGGCACGGCGGCCAGCGCCGCGGCTCCTGTAAGCATCGACCGCCGGCTAAGCAGCCGCTCCAAACTGAATTTCGGCACACCGACTCCTAGAGATCATCATTGAAAACAATATTGTTCGTTCAGCCTAACATCTGACGGATGACTCGGTAAGATGAAGTCATGCTTGTTACAGATCTCTCCCCAGCCGCTCAGGACTACCTAAAGCTGATCTGGTCCGCGACCGAATGGGCAGATAATCCGATCACCATTAAGGTCATGGCTGAGCGCTTGGGCGTTCGGCCGTCGACCGTATCTGATGGCATTAAGCGGCTGGCCACGCAAGGCATGGTCACTCACGCACCCTATGGGAGCATCGAACTGACCGCTGAAGGACGCGCACACGCCTTGTCCATGGTCCGGCGGCACCGCCTGTTGGAAACATTTCTTGTCGAGGTGCTCGGATTCGGCTGGGATGAAGTGCACGAGGAGGCCGAAATCCTTGAACATGTTGTCTCGGACAAACTCATCACCCGCATCGACGACAGGCTCGGCCGTCCGGCCAGGGACCCTCACGGGGACCCCATCCCTTCCCCGGAAGGCAGGGCTGAACTGCCCGCCGCAACCCAACTCACAGCCGCGACTGCCGGCGCCACCGTGACGGTCACCCGCATATCCGACGCAGACCCCCACATGCTGCGGTATTTTACCGAGCTGGGTCTGGCCCCGGATACCGAACTAGACGTCCTCGAAAGGCGCCCGTACGCGGACCTCACAACGATCCGGCTCCGGGGACACAACACCGACATCGACCTTGGCTTGGCCGCCTCCGACGCAATCTGGGTCATCACCGCCTGAGCTCGGAGCTGGAGACCTCGATGGACTCAGAGTCACAGAACTCCAGAATTGCCCTCCAGCATTCTTCGCCGACACATGGGTCAGCGGATTGTTCACGGCGGGTGGGCCTGAACAACGGCGGCTATCTTTACGGATCCGGCGTATTCACATCTGTATCGACTCTCACGGCCGGCGGCCCCGCCCGATCCCTCACCGAGCCCGACATCGTCCGGTGGGAGGCGCCAGCCAATTCCAGAACTCCAGTGACTTCTTGGTGCTCTGCGCAGGTGGCTCCGAGCACCCGTTAACCCGGGCCAGCTACCTGCGGACCACGCTGGGGCGGGCAGCCACGTTCAATGACAAAGCTGGGCTGCGAGTCTGGATCCGTCCGCAGCTTTAAGATGTGCGTGTCCCCCGCGGTCGCCCGTCGGCGAGACCGTACAGCAAAGTCCAATCATCCAACCATTCGATCTGATCATCGACACTGTGCTTCTCCGAAAGGGCCGCTTCCTTGCCCCTTGCCAGATCCGGCAGTGCCAAGTTCCAATGCGCGCTCAATGCTCCGGCGACGTTCTACTTGCACGCAACCCTGGTGCCGTTCGGCGACATCGAAGGACACTCAACATTTTCATGAACAGCCGTCAAGGTATGGCCGCTGATGGTTCCCCGGACCAGCCAGAGACGCCCGGACGATGCCGCCGTCGCGTAGAAAATATCACTCTTATCGGGCGCGAACGTCACACCCCCATATGTTCTTGTCCGCTGCCAGCAACCCTTTCACCGTTCACCATGAGCGCAAGATCTTCCAGGTTCCCCGAAACGCCTGCGGGCAGGCTTACCTCCGTGGCCGTAAAGAAACCGGCCGTCGTATAGGAATGACACGACACGAAGACCCGTCGTGGAAATTATGGACCCGGCCTCACCCGAGTCCGGCTTGGGATGCCGGGAAGGGGCCAGAGCGTTCTTGCTGCCAATTGTGATCCGGGACCGCGGCCTAAAATGTTGTCACCAGACCCGGTTCGTCCGAAGATCTACGACCTTGCCGGGGGTACCGTAACTCGGTCGCAGGGCTGCTCGCGCACAGCTCGAGTGCCCTCCGGGGCGGACAACGAGACGGTGGCAGCATTTCCATGACCCTGCCCGTCTGCAGTTTTGCGGAACAGTACGTAGGGCGTATCCGGCAGCGACTTCGTCTCCTTGATCCCCACAGCTGATCCTGCCCTGCGGCTCTCCTCGGAGCGCTGGTACGCTCCCGCTGCGTAAATCCCGGCCGCTGCCAAAACCAGCGTCAGTAACGGCCAGCAGGATGCCCCAGTGGCGATCGTGCCGCTCATCGTTTTACCAGCGAGGGTCCCGACCAGGCGCTCATGTCGGGGGTCAACGCCCCGATAAAAGGACGAAACACTTCCACAACAAACGGGCCGGGTTGGCCATGCCCGCAAAACCTCCACGGGTGTCATCGCCGGAACCCTCAGTAACACCTGATTCTCAGACAACCCATCACATTCCCGGTTCTATGCCCCTTTGACGTGGCCAGCCAATTCCTGCGCCCAGGACACCACAAACGGTGGATGCACAAATTATCTCTTGCCGCAGCAGTCAAACTCCTCTGGCTGGCTATCTGCAACATCGAAGACAAACGCAACAGGGACCGAGAGAAACTCCACGGCCAGGCCAACGAGAACAAGAGCAAAACCGTCCACACACTAATCTCAGGATCCCAAAGCGCCGGATGGAACGAAGCACTCGGGATCCTCGCACTGAACTACCCCGAACGAATCGAAACCTATCTGGGCTAACCACCGCACCATCACTTACACAAAAAACTTGACAAGCTCCCCACTTACCATAAATGACGGTCTCACTGCACGAGCAGCCGTTCTCTCCACACCTCTGGCATCCAAGGCCGGCGCTTCGAATTTGAGGGGAATCGTCATGCACGCGCTCGAATCCGTCACCATGAACGGTCGTGAACACGAAGAATCCTGCAGTGCCAGGAACAGAAAACAACAGGGATTGTCAGCACCACATCGATCGCCTAACCACCGAACTAAGGTCCCAATCGACCGAACTCGAGCGTCTCCACGCCATCTACGACGAGCTCGACGCAAGAAACGGCCTCCTGCACAACGAGGTTCTCCGTCTGAAACGAGCCCAGCGCACCAACGTCCAAGACCTTGCGCACGTGGCGGCAGCGCTGGTCCACGTGTCGAAGGTGAAAGGTGTCGCCCTCGACCCAACCACCGTCGGCATCCTCCGCCGTCGAGGCTGGCTCCCCAACAAGAGCAGAACCGGGGCGCTTCGTGCATGACGATGTCGATCGCTCGTTTGTCCGTAAAGTCCGGGCTGAAGTACCTCTTCAAGACGACAATGCTCGACGACACCCGTCCCACTCCCGCGGACACCATCAGCTACTACATGGCCGCCGGCACACCCCAGGGCCGCTGGATCGGTCGCGGACTCGACGGCATCAACCGGACACACGGACAGTTGGTCACGGAATCCGACGCAAGGTCGATTTTCCAAGGCGCCCAGCACCCTGACACAACGGCGCCTCTCGGCCGCGCTAATGGCGAAGCCACCATCACCCAAAAGAAGCGCGGACAAACCACCAACCACGCCGTCGCCGGCTTCGACCTCACCTTCAGCGTCCCCAAATCCGTCTCGGCACTCTGGGCCCTCAGCCCACGCCAACTCCAAGAACAGGTCCTGCAATCCCACCACGACGCGGTCGAAGCAACGATCCGTTGGCTGGAGGACCTCGTCATCAACACTCGAGCCGGACGAAACGGCATAACCCACCTCGGCACACGTGGTGTCATCGCCGCCGCCTTCGACCATTGGGAATCACGAGCCGGCGACCCGCAACTCCACACCCACGTCGTGATCGCCAACCGCGTCCAGCGCATCACCGACGACGCCTGGACCACACTCGACTCGCGGAGCCTTTACAGGGCAGTCGTCGCTGCGAGCGAACACTACAACGGCCTGCTCTTCGACGCCCTCAAACGGAACCTCGGAACCGACACGGACATCCGCGCACCAGCTCAAAACACCCACAACCCGAGCCAACAGCTCACCGGTATCGACGACGCCCTCATCCGCGAATTCTCCAACCGAGCAAGGCTCATCGACGCCGAAACCGACCGCCTTGTCAACGACTGGATCGCCGAGCACGGCACCCGCCCATCTGCAACCACCACCGTCAAGTTGCGGCAACAAGCGACGCTTTCCACAAGAACCCCCAAAGAAGCCGCCCCCACTCCCCTACGCGAGCTTTCCGCCATCTGGCGCGATCGCTCACGGACCAAAGGCTTCGACCCCGAGCGGGTCGTCGCTTCTACCGTCCGCCGATCGCACTACCGACCCTTCCGCATAGGCGACTTCGCCCCTGACTGGATTGCCGCCGTCGGGCATGTCACCCGGCAGCATGTGGCTGAAAAGCGCTCCACCTGGAATCGCTGGAACCTAATTGCGGAAGCCGAGCGCGTTTGCACCGAGATCCGGTGTGCCTCGCCGGAGGACCGTCACGCGATGATCGACGCCGTCGCCACAGCTGCGGAGATCCAGTCGGTGCCGCTCAACGAACACCGCTACAGCCTCCCTGCCGAGGCTGCCGACGATCTACGTTTCGCAAACCGGAGCGTCTTCGATTTTCACGGATCGCGTCTCTACACGGATGAGGCGACCCTCGCCTTCGAGGACCAGATTCTTGCGGCAAGGAACGACGACGGCGGCCTGGCTGTCAGCGCGAATGTCGCCATGGCGTCACTTGCCTCGTACAGAAAGGACGGCACGTCGGAGCTGCACGATGACCAAAGGGCTGCCGCCGCCGAAGTCCTGCTGAGCTCACATCGACTGGACGCCATCGTTGGCCCAGCCGGTACGGGCAAGACCACAACCCTCGGCGCAATCAAGGCGGCTTGGGAAGCGCAGTTCGGGCCGGGCAGCGTTGTCGGATTGGCTCCGGCGGCTGCGAGCGCCGAGGTTCTTGGCTCGGAGTTGGCTATCGTTGCTGAGAATGTCTCTAAGTGGCTCTACGAGTCTGTGGGTAGCGGAGCAGCGCAAAGGAGTTCGGCTTTCTTTGATGCGGAGTCTCAGCTCACCTCACGCGGGACTACGACCGCTGCGAAGTCTCTTCTTGAGCAACGGATCACCCGGTTGGCGGCGGAGCAGACTCAATGGACCTTCAGGGCGAATCAGCTTGTGGTGGTCGACGAGGCGTCAATGGTCTCGACCCAGCAGCTCGCGGCCATCGTGGCGCAAGCCCAACAGGCCCAGGCGAAGGTGTTGCTGGTCGGCGATCCGGCTCAGCTTGATTCCATCGACGCCGGCGGAGTTCTTGGCTGGCTCGACCGGCAAGGCAAAGCTGCCAGGTTGAGTTCCATTTGGCGCTTCCAGCACGCATGGGAGGGGTCTGCTTCCGTCGGTCTTCGTGATGGCGACATGTCCGTGCTCAAGGAATACGAGCATCATAGGCGGATAACTCACGGCTCGTATCTGGACATGATGGATCGCGCGTACGCGGCTTGGCACTCCGATGTCCTTTCAGGGCAGGCTTCGGTGCTCATTGCCCCTGATAACGAGACGGTCAACATGCTCAACCAGCGGGCCCAAGCTGACAGGGTGATCCTGGGCGTCGCCGACGCAGAACAGACACTCATACTGAGGGATGGGCTGCAGGCGGGTCGCGGCGACATCGTCATTGCCCGTCGAAATGATCGATCTCTTGTGGACGACCAGGGTGCGTTCATTCGGAACGGGACACTCCTGGAAGTACTCGGTGTCAACGCACGCCACCGATCCTTACGTGCTCGGCGGACGGATACCGGCGCGACGGTCGAACTCGGCGCCTCGTATCTGGAGGCATCCGTTGAGCTCGGATACGCCACCACGGCCCACCGATCCCAGGGCATCACCGTGGACTCCGCCCACGTCGTAGTCACACCTGGCCGACTCACCCGGGAACTCCTGTACGTCAGCATGACCCGTGGACGACTCTCCAATACGGTCTATGTCAGTGAGAACGATCCCGACGAGGACGAGATCCTTGACCCGAGCGCGCGATCCAGCTGGCGGGCGGTACTTTGCGAAGTCCTGGCCTCGGAGGGCGCTGAGCGAACGGCCCACGAGATTCGCGACCGTGAGCGCGCCCACGCGGACAGCCTTGAACGGCTGAACCGCGAGTACGACTATCTGGCTCAGATAGCGGCGAGCGCCGATCTGGCAAGCTGTCTTAAAGCCCTTTCACCCGGCATGGCTGACACACTACGAGCCTCACCCGCCTGGGGACCGGCAGTAGCTGCATGGCGCCAGGGGACAAACACCAGTCGGCCAGGGGCCCATCGCGTGCTCTCAGAATCCCTGGAGTCCGCCGCCACGGCCAATGACCTCACGGCAGTGATCCACTCACGCCTTCGCCGCTACTGCTCCGCGATGCCCCACACAACCATCGATCCCATGACAGAACAGCTCGTCGTCGAGCGCGACGATTTGAAAGAGACTCTGGATCAAGTACGACGGCGGATCGGGAACCGTACGGAACTGGTCGCCAGGGCTGCACTACTTGAGGAACCTGACTGGGAGACAGCCCTTTTCGATGAACTCGGGGCTCAAGTGGATTCGTACTCGATTGCTGCTCTGGTGCGCGAAGTTGCCGTCTATAGAGACCATTGGGGTATTCACCACTCCCTGCTCCCGCTCGGTACTGCTCCGGCCGCCTGGGAGTGGGAACAGCGATCGCAATGGGAACGCCTCCAAGTGGCAGTCCAAAAGGCATCCCAGTCACGTCTTGAGCCGACAGCCGTCGTCGGCTTCAACGAAATGCAAACTCAGCAACGCCTTATCAGTACGGGTTGGCAGCTTTAAACTGGGAAGTAGAGAAAGGGCATGCAGGTAAATCCAGTACTCAAACCGAAAGTTGCGACACCCGCTCTGATCGTCATAAGCGCGGTGACACTGGCACTTGCTATCCCGCTGGCAGCGATGAGTTTTTCGTTTCCCACTAGCAGCTGGGCCCTGGCAGTAGTCGCAGCGGCAGGTCTCATCTTGTCCTTCGTCTGGTACAGGCGGATCCATGACAATCGCGTGTGGAAGACTGCAAGCCACGCGCAATGGCAGGTACTGGAATCCGTGAAGACCACCGCCGTGACCACCACCGAGGTGACCGTACTCAGCGTTGACTCTCCACAGCCAACGGGAGCTTGGATCACAATCCGCTGGAACCGCTTCGACTACATCCAGCCCGCTTGGATCGAAGCACTCTCCGAACCGATCTGGCCCGGATCAGTGCTCCTCATCCGCCCGGACCCTGAACAGGTGCGTCCCGGCACGCCGTGGCCCCCAACCTACTCGATAGCAGCTGACCACGTCCTCACGTGGGCGCCGCAGCTCTGATCGGTAAAAGCTACCCGCAACCGTAAAGGGCGCGTATCTGTCAGCTCCAGCACAAGGGCAGGGTGCTCTTTAGAGCGGCCGCCCCCGCCACGCTTCCTGGTCCACCCTCTTGATCTGCCCAGCCGGGAACCACTCCACCTGATAGGCCCGCCGGTCATCCACCCACTCCACCAACCCAAACGACCTCGTGTACTTGATCGCCCGCCCATAGATTTCTCCCACTCGAACCAATGGCTGCTTGCCAAGGTCGAGCTCGATGATCTTCCCGTCGTCCGGCTTCGGGTGATTGCCGTCGGCCTCGATCTGGGCCATCATGCGTGCGAAAGCGATGGAGTCTTGCTTCGGTCTCATAGAACTAGATTAGAACACATATTCGAATGCGAGAGATTCGAACGCAGACAGAGAGCTGCCCACGTCACCGACATGCAACGTGGGCAGCGAGTTGCAGGAGCGGATCAGATGGACATGTCAGTCCCCGCCCCGCCAAAAGGGGACGACACCACCGGGCTTTTGGTCGTCACGTTGTAGGCGGGCCAGCCCGTCGCGGTGGTTGCCTCCGGGCCAGTTACCTCTACTGTGACTTCCGATTCCGTGACGGCACGGGCAGAGCGCTGGTACGTAGCTGTCCCAAAGCGCAGATCAGGACCGATGGTGTCAGCAATGATGCGTCGAGCCTCGCGGCGCTCACCGTCCTTGTCGTACGACCGGAATTCCAGTTCGCCCGAGACGGTCACCGGATCACCCTTCTTGAGTGAGCTTGCGGCGTTTTCGGCCAGCATTCGGAACGCCGACACGTTGTGGAAGACCGGCTCACCGTCACGCCATGTGCCATCCGGATTCTGGATGCGCTGATTCACAGCGACCCGGATCTTTGCATGCGGCGTACCGGACTCCCCGATAGTGAGCTCGGGGTCTGCGACAAGGTTTCCCGCAATGGTGATGGGAATTTTCGTGTTCATGGTTGGTACCTTTCTTCGCCAACGGGCCTCTCCCATCGGACAACTGATTCGTTCAGGGACCAGCAAGCTCGGGGCCAGGCATCGAGGCACCCGGACCGGGCACGCCGGCGTATGAGGCAGCAGCCGTCACAGCAGGCGAGGCACTGACAGAAGCAAACTTCCCACCAAAGCCAGGAGGATCCGAAATAGCGAGAATGCCTTTGGTTGCCGCCGTTACCCGCCCCAGCACGGATTTGGCGATCTCCACGCGCGACGTCGGAGCACGCCCCTCCTGCAGTTCCTTCTCGGTTCTGATGACCGCGTCAGCCCACCCGGCCAAGTAGGTGGCCGACTGTGGCCCACGATCAATGCCATGAGCCCTGAGGACGGTGTAAGCAACCGATTCGGCCTCCACTTCAGCCAAGCCGCGGTGATTCGCGCTGCTGCCATAGAGCCGCCCAACACTGTCATCCGGACCGTGCAACAGGACGTGCCCTAGTTCGTGGGCAAGGACCGCCACGCGCTCCTCGCTGCTCATCCAAAGGCCAACTTGAATCCGACGAGCGTCGAAATCGGTGTAGCCACTCGTATAACCGTATTGGACACCTGAGACCTCCACCCGGAAGCTGCGTTCCTTCGCGACTTCACACAGGGACCGCCACAGTTCATCCAGATTCTCCCCGGTTTCAACGCCCCCGCGCGGCACCAGGATCGGTGTTCCTTCCGTTTGGGTAACGTCAAAGACTGCTTGGCCTCGCCAACCCGTGACGACGTTCTTTTTGCCAAGGCTGACGGCATCAACCGGGGCTGCCTGGGCCACGGGCAGCAGCTTCCGCTGACCATCGGCCATCTTCAACTCCTGCATGGAAGCAGTCCGCGGCGCAATCACCCAGAGCGCGTGCTCGCCCCGCAGCACCGTCCGCCCATGACGCGCCCACTCTTTGTAGCCGGCCACCAGCGTCGGCTCCTCGGTACCACGCTGCGCCATCTGCGCCATTAGCAGGGCGACGTTGCCCCCTGAATAACGCCACAGAGTCGCCGAAGCGTCGAGCAAGATCTGCCACCGCGCCGGTGACTCAATCGCTTGTTCAAGTGCAGCGTGAAGTCCTTCCGTAAGACTCGCGATGCGCTCCTCAGGCGACATTCGAACGGTCGGTGGAAGGCCGACGTCGTCCGTCCCGCCAGGCAGGTGAGCGTTCGATTCAGGTGCAGCGGTCACGGCAGCCATCCTTCGTACTTCTGAGTCAGCCCTGAGAAGGGATCACCTATCCATGTCCGGCCCGAGCCAGGACGCCATGACCGGATCAGGAACCAAACTGATGAGCGCTAAACTTCCAGTCATCGAAAGCCGGTTCCGCTGGCACAATCCTGGTGACCGGTTCCTTGTGGCTCTGCAGACCAACGCACCCTGCGGTTCTCGTGTGGGTTCGGAGACGCTCGACGGCGTGTGGGAGCCTTTCGTGGAACGCCAACGGCCCGAAGCCCGAGTCATCGGCAGTGAAAGAAGCCATCTCAGCTCGCTGCAGCGCGTACAGCTCGGCCACCACCTCCGAATGCCGCCACCAGCAATCCGGCACCACAGAGGTGGTCAGCTGATAGGTGGCGACGAACCATCGAACCCATTCAAAGAGGCTCTGCCAAACAAACTCAGCCTGTTCAGATGACATATCCCGCCACCGGCGAGTGAGGCCCACCGTGCGGGGCGAGGGCTGAAACGACGAGCGAAACAGCTCAGCCGTCAGCTCATCGTCGAGGTCCGAGACGCGGCCAACTTCGAAGTCGGCATCGTCGGCATGGGTGCTCATGATTCATCCCCAGTGTTGGATTCCTGCCGGGTCAGGTGACCAGCAGCCAACTCCCTCTCCGTTTCAGCTTTCGAACGGCCCAGTTCAGCAGCGTCCTTGCGTTTGTGCCAATCGCGCAGGTCAAGAAGTATGGGTCGAGTCCGTCGACCAAGCATGAGGGCAGTACCAACAGGAAGACGACGGATCTCGTCCAGGCGGATCACCGGAGTATCCCGGATCTGTTCGCCGTCCTGGCGGCCTTGAGCGGACCAGGAGCGGGTGTTCATGATGAGGCTGCGCTCCCCCAGCAGACCCGCCAGCGAGCGCAGGTCACGCTCGTCAGACCCACCGCCGAAGATGACCTTGATGATCGCGGAATCCCAAATAGTCGCCGCTTCCTCAATCGACCAACCGCTACGTGCCTGAGACAAGGACTGAAGGACCACTAGAGTCGAAATACCAATCCCTCCGCCATCAGAGAGCACCACTGGAAGCCCCGGCCAAGGAGACAGGTTGGCAATCTCATCCAGGATCAGTGACAACGGTGGATCAAGCCGCCCGCCGGCCGAGACGAACGCCATCTCGCGGGCAGCATTGTCGATGTCGTCAATCAGCGCGGATAAATACGGACCCGCTGCGGCAGCTCCGGAGCGGGTGCCGATCAGATACAGGGTCCCCCGCTGTCTGATAAAGGCTTTCGGGTCGAACTCCTGGGCTTCGTCCTGGGGATTCAGCGCCGCCAATACCCGTGGCGAGGACAACGGTGCGACCGCCGCAGAGACTCCAATCCAAGAGTTCGAGGTATTGCGCGGATCGTCCTCCAGTATCCCCATCAAGTCCGACTGCCAACCGAGGGCCGCTCCCGTACGTCCGAGGACGTCCAATGCCTCGCGTGCCAGGACCGGGCTGGAAGACCAACGGCGGAAAGCAGCAATACCCTCCCCGGACAGAGCCGCTGCGTGGAGGAGACACTGCAAGACGATCAGCGAGCGCTTCTGCCACGCCGCGTTCTCACCCTTCATCTCGGTATCTGCAGTAATCACCAGGGCTCGACGGGTTGCGATATCTGGATCCCCACACCCACGGACAGGCGACCACCGAAGCGTGGACGGCAGCCCCGACATGCCCTGCGGATCAAACACCGTCACAGGTCGCCCGTCACTCATCCGGGCCCGCATGGTCACCACCAAGTTGTCGGCACGCGTTGACGTCGTGACCACCGCCCCTGGCGCATCGAGGATCGCATTGATGACCACATACAGGCCCTTGCCCGACCGCGGCGCACCTTGAATAACCATCGACTCTTCCGTTGAGACGTGGATGGTCACACCCCGCGAGCGCCCGAGCGTCCATGAGACGTCTTGGATACTCGGTCGACTGAGCCCTGGACGCGTGTACAGGCCACGACGTCGGACGGCTCGGGAACCAAAGTCGCGAACAATTTCCGCCCTTCCGGCCACGCCGTCCCTGCTGAGGATGTCTTGCCGGAGCCATGCACCAGATTGTTTCCACATCTTCCAGCCGAGCACTCCCCCGACGGCGAGCGCCGCGACCGCGACTAGCACACCACTCACGATCCACCAGACTGCAGCCAGGTCGGGCGCACACTCTCGCGAGATCCAGTCAGAGCGGCCGACCAACAGTCCGACGCCGGCCACCGGATTGAAGAACGACGGCGGCTTACCGCCACACGGCCGAGGCGTCACCGCAGAGGCTGCGGTCACGACAATAAAGCAAAAGACCACGTAGCCAGCAATCGCCCACAGACCAACGGACACCATCGGATTCGTACTCACTGATCGTGTCCTCACAGGTGCATCCGATCATCAGTACCGAAGACCTCAAGCTCATCTGTGGTCACCCGGTTTGCAACGATGAACGAGCGGTTGCCCACCTTCCACAGACCAACCCCTTTCGGAAGGTTCTCGACGTGGTCGCACTCCGCCTCCGTCAAACCCAAAGCTTCCTTGGTCAGCCGCATGGCATCATGCTTCTGCCGATAGATGATGCGCGTATCCGCTTCCGTCAGCAGCCCAAGCGCCTTCTGCCGGTGACCGCTGGTGCTGTCACCGATCTCGTTGAGGTCTGCCACCTTGTGCATGATCAGAAGGTTGGCGATCCCGTACGTGCGAGCGAGCCTCCACTGCTCGCTCATCTTGGCCAACATGTAAGGATCGGCGAGCATCCGCCAACCCTCGTCGTACACCACAAGCCGCTTACCGCCGTCGGGGTTCGTCACCGCGGCCTCAAGCCACGTTGCGCTGCAAGCGGCAGCCAAAGACAACGCCTGCTCCGATGCCCCGATCAGCGCTGATGTGTCCATCACCATCATTGGTGCGTCGGCATCGAACGCCACCGTGGACGGAGCATCGAACATACCTTCCAGGTCGCCCGACACGGTCCTTCGCAGGGAGTGGCTAACAGCGACGCCGCCATCCCTACCAACCAAAGCCAGGGTTTCCGGGGACGGGTTGAGCAGATGGTCCAGCACCATGGGGAGTGTCGGCGTCGAGTTCTCCGCAGTCGTCTCCATCAGCGCCATGTCCAAAGCCGTGTGTTCAACCGGATGTAGCGGCGTGCCCTGCCGCATGAGAGACACGAGAGCCACGAGCAGTTGCCGGCGCCGCTGCCGCACGACGGCCTTCCACTGCGTGTCTGTCAGCGAGCTTGGCCTCGGTCCGGCATCGAGCGGGTTAACACGCGCCGATCGGCCCGGGCCGACAGAAATGACCTTGCCGCCCACGGCATTGGCCACGGAAACCCACTCACCCTTGGGATCCGAGGCAACAGCAGCCTTTCTACCCAAGGTTATGGATCTTGCAACCAGCGACTTGCCGCACATCGACTTACCGGTGCCTACGGTCCCAATGACGACAATCGACGGACCACTGATGATCCCCTTGTCGTAAAGAATCCATGGATCATAGGAGAAAGCGCCGGAGCCAAAGACATCAGTTCCGATGTAGGTTCCTTCATGGCCTAGGCCGGACTCAGTGATGAAGGGGTATGCGGCCGCGAACGTCATGGTCGATGCGCGGTGCGGAGCCGGACGTAGTCGATGTGGCCCCCAAAGGGAATGGCTCTCCCTGCTGCCCCAGTCGCCGCGAAGGCGCTCGCGGTCCGGGTGCTCCGCCCGCTTGTCCTCATCGCTATGGAACAGACGCCTTCTCTGTGGAGTCGCCTCGGCAGCCGCGGCCTGTTTGGCAAGCTTCCGCTCCGACCGAGTGCCCGACGGCGTATAGGTCACCTCTTGGTTCTTGAGGCTCATCGCAGTCCTCGCCCTAAGGGAAGTCCCCCAGCGATGAAAGCGGCCCACTGCTGGCCCGCAAGCAACCGCAGTTCAACGAACGCACCAGCCGCCGCTGATTCGAGTTCATGCCGATGCCGGGCCAGGTCTTCCAACGACTCGGCGGTTATGGTGACGAAAGCCGTAGGCCGAACATCACCGTGTCCCGCGACAATCTCTTCTTCCCGTTGGGAGACCTCTTCTTCCTCCGCACGCTGCTCCCGCGTCGTGGGTCGATCGAAACGTGTGTTGATCCGCCGTCGTGTTTCGTGTGCCTCCTGGGCGGAGCGAATGTCTCGCAGGGCTTCGATGGTCGGCACGGTTCTGATGACCTGCGTTACCGTGTGCCGGAAGTCGCCAACGTAGACGAGCGGGTGAAGGAAGCCCGGATACACCTTTTGTCGCGGCCATTCAGCGACCCAGAACGTCTGGTGGAATCCGGAGTCGCTTCGGAGATAGGTCCAGTGTTCCTCGACAGCCATGGGGCCGGAACTCTGACGCAGTGGCTGTATCTCATCTCTGGGCTGACGCTCGGACTTCGAGGACCCGCGTGCGATGGTCTCGGGATCGAAGGCTCCACGGAAAACGTCGAGGAGCCTCGGCTCAGACAACCATTCCTCAACCCTGACACCGTGGGTCGCCAAGGACGTCGTGATCGCACCGACCTCAAGACGCAGCAAGCGTTCGAGCCCGTTCTTCCCGCCGCCCGACTCCTTGATACGTCGTCGCGACTTGGACGTATCAATTACCAGCGACAGCAACACATCGTGACTCATCGCAGACCCGGCCGCAGAGATCAGATCTTGGTACGCAACTTGCCCCCACGAGCTGCGCTCGCCGTCTGCAACTGTGACTGTCCGATCGTAGAAATCTTGAAGCGCTGACGACGGGTACGGCACCGTATAGTCCTGAACAGCGATCCGGGCGATGTCAGATCGTTGGGCCAGCCCCGCTTGCACTCGGGACCACGCTTGAGCAGCCCAAGCTTTGTCATCGTCGTCGAGAAGAGCAAAGGAACGGGTACTACAACGGAGCACGACAACGGCCTCCTTGCCCGGGGCATCCAGGATCACGCATTCCCCACGTGAAAGCGGCTGAACTTTGAGGTTGCCCAGACCCCCGGGCAGAGCAAGCTTTCCGGCTTTGACCGGGCGCTCTGGCCGCGCCAGATAGCGAGTCTGCCCTAGAACACTCCGCACGAAGAACAAGACGATAAGGCTGCCCCAAATCGGGTACGGAATCCGTGAGTACTGGAGCACACCGATCAGGACCAACGAGACCCACATCGGCGCTGTCACTACAAGGCCGCCGGGACCGCCCGCGGCCGAGGCAATAATCGCCACGAGAACGCCTGTGGCTACCAGTCCTAGCTGGTACCACTTCAACCCCATGAAGATTCCGCGCCGTTCGTACCTGGGAAATTTGACGGGTTCCAGTGCCCGCGATTCATCACTCATTGGACTTGTCCGGAGGTAGTGGCCTGTAGGCGTCCTTGTGCTTGACCGGCGGCAGCTCTGTCGCTGGCAAGGCGCTATTCGGAGTCCTCACTTCGGGCGCCCGTGGGGTTGGCCGTTGACCGGCGAATGGTGCTTTTCCCGTGCCCCCGGAAGTGCGGTTGGTGGGTGCCGACGGTGCGGAGCCACTTGAGTCAGGGACCACCTGTCCCCTTACGACTGAGGTGCTGGAGTCGGAACTGCCCGACGGCGACCCCTCCAGAAGGGCGACATCGCCGCCCGAGCGGTGTACCGGCGTCGTGCTTGAATGACTCCGCGGCAGCGGCACGGATGGCGGAAGGGCTCTAGTGGGGATGTCCCGACGGCTCGACGGAACTGGCCGTGAGATTGCGGAGCGGGCCATCATGGATGCGATCGTCATTCTCCCACCGAGTTGTCGACTGACTTGTCGCGAGGCAAAGTTGTTGCCGCGAGACAGGACGTGTCCGCCGCCAGCGGTCTGGGCTGCTGCGGCGAGTTCCCCACCCGCGAAGCTGACGAGCCGGAGCGCCATCAACGGAGCACCACAGGCAAGGACCATGCCAACGGTGCCAGCAGCGAGTCCCGCGAACGATGTCGAGTCCGCGAACAACTTGATGGCGGTTGCCAGAACAGTCGCGGCCAATGGTTTAGCCAGGAGAAGTGCAACGACGATTTCGCACCAACGTCCGGCCCACACCTTGGATTTCTCCCACGGCAGCATCATGAGGGCGACGGGCGCTACTGCGGCGAGGACTGCGAGTGCGAAGGTGCGGAAAATCATCGAGCACATGAGGATGAACGCCAGTACCCACACCACGACGACTGCCATGACCGTGACTACGGCTCCGCCGACGGCGCCGCCCTGATTACCCGGAGCGAGAGAGACGACATTCCATTCACGGTCAGAGCCGGCAGCGGCTCTTTCAAAGCCGAACAGGCGCATGAACACGACGTAGGGGTCTGTGCCGATCGATTCCAGGAGTGCAGCGGAAGCTTGGTCGCTGGCTCGGGTGAGCTGACGGACGACGTACACGGCCGCGGCCACGAGCGGGACCGCTGCCGCTCCCCCGACAAGAGCACGCAAGAGTCGTCGCGGTTGTTGGCTGAGCAGCCCAGACAGGAGCTGAATGATCATCACCACGACGAGCGGGGTCATCATGACGATGACCCACCAGTTGGTCAGTCCTCCGATGGCGGTCCATTGGGAGTCGTCAACCTCGGAGACGGTGAAGGCGCCCGTGATGAAGCCCCACATCCATGAGGCGATGTTCTGCAGGACGTTGGCGAAGATGGATGTGATGGAGCCTTGGATGCCGTCGTTCGCTTGGGAAACAAGTCCGCATCCTGGCGGCCACCAGCCATTGAGGTCGCAGTCGACAGGCATGGCTGCTCAGAAACCGAGCGGGAATGCCGTCTGCGACCAGAGGATGTAACCGTTGATCCCACCGAGGATGGCCGCAACCGGACCAGTCCACAGCAGGATCACACCACCGCCGGATGCAAGCCGCGAAGATTGACTTAGCTTGCCGGCCAGGAGCATCGCGGCTCCGATGATCGCCACGATAGCGATCACGATGAAGGCACCGACGAGAATGCCCCCGCCGATCTGCTTCAACGACTCAAGAAAAGGGAAATTCGCGTTTGGTGTGATCCCAGGATCCACCGCTGCCAGAAACATCTGGTGCTCCATCCAGTCGTCTTCCAATGGAATGAGCTGATTGAGCTCACGACTTCATGGGTGGTGAATGCGGCAACGACATGACGGTGGCCTTCGTCCCGCGGCTTCGTGAAAAGAACCGACCTATGACTCGGAATGAGGGGCGAAAACAGCAAACTCCTCTTCTGGGGTGTGGGTGAAACGCCAACATAGGCATCGCCAACCTCGGTGGGTCAGCTGAGCGGTGTTGCCCTCAGGATACGGAGGGCTCGTGTAACTGCATGCTTATTGCTGGACTCCAAGTCGGTCTCGTCGTCCGGCCCCGAGCTGAAGTGCATGACTCCGTTTCGAACATCGCGGACTTTTTTGAGTAGATTGATGCATACTCCTTGGTCAAGTTCAATGCCGGTCGCGTTCCATATGTTTTTGTCTTCAAGCGCGGCAAGGTACTCTCCAAACATCATGTCAGTCGCCCCGCGGAATTTACTCATATCTCGCCGCCTGGGCTCGAGGTATCCCCTGAGTTGCGGAATGGGTGACTTGTCCAAGAGAATTCGTATCCGACTTTCAAGCTCCTGCAGCTGGATATATATCCCAGCCGTTCCATTGAAAGCTTGTGCAAGGTCACTAGCAGTCACGATGCCGTCGACGCAACCGTCTGGTGCTCGATATAAGACGAATTCTTGGGCAATGATGGTGTCAACAAGGTCCAAGAAATCGTCGGATGAAGATGCAACATGACTCCGTGGACCCATCACATCCTTAGCTTTCGCATCGTCCAGATTTCCCCGGTACTGCGCGATACTGCGCCACGTCACGACGCCGTGCAATGTCTTCTTATCCTGGGATAGAACAGGGATTTGCGAAAGATCATCGCTAATCATAAATGTTTGTGTTTTCTTGGCCGACATTTCAGGACCACACGAGATCAGGGTTGGCCAATCGCCACGAAATGCGGAAATTGGAAGCGAGGCCACCGTTTCAGGCTCAGGTAATTCATCCCTTGGATCTGAAATAAACACATGACCATAGTAGTCGGCGTTATCCACCGCTGGCTTGCAAACTAGACCGCGGTTTTTCAATTTCTCATTGATATCCTGATTCACGATCTTACCGCGCCTACTGTTGCCATTCAATCGTATGAGGTGCTCGGTCGAAATACGCCAAGGGGTACCTTTTTTGACTAGCGCCAAGAAGTCATTCAGGCCGCCCACCTCACCGGACTCCAGCTTATCCACAGTAAATTCTTGAGGTTCAACGAAAGCGGGGGTCCCGGTCATAGTCCATCCTTAAAAGTTGGTGCGCACTTCGACGGTTTACTTGGCGCCTCCGACTCGATCTTGACCGGTACCTCGTCAAGCGTCAACTCAACGGAGAAAAGCCTCGAGTCGAACCGCATGGGGCAGATAACGTGCACGCTTGGAACTCGCGTCGCATTGCAGGCGAGTGCAAGCTCGACGCTGGACTAATTGGCGCCTGAAGGACGGCCTCCTCACGGTGCACGAATACGACCTGAGTGCAACCATGCCGGCGGCCAAGATACACGGCAGGGCTGGCAGGAGAAGCAGGGGTAACGTGCTGCCGGGCTGAGCTAATGCGTCATTCACCGATTCAGAGGGTTAGTCGTGAGAACAATGGCATGGAACGCGTAACGACCCCACTTCCAGGTCTTCCTAGCCGCCACGAAGAAAGTGGATGGGGCTACTCAGCCCCGGAAACAACAGCCATGGATGCGATGGCCTCTCATGTCGACAAACATTGCAGTGAACGCTCGATGCTGCGGCGTTGCCCGAAGGCTGGCAGCAGGCCGATCACACGCAACGGCATACAGCGAGGAGTGAGATAGCATCGAAGGCATCTCATCCCCTCCCGAGAGACACTTGGGTCAAAGATTGGCAAGCCATCTCAAATGACAAATCTTGATACGGAACTCGAGGCCGCCCGTCGTACCATTCACACGGATGGCTATCCAATGAGCATCGGTGAGCTCACGAATCTGTACCGGGACGGCGAGTTGGTCATCAGTCCGCCGTTCCAGCGGCTCTTTCGCTGGGACGATTCCCAAAAGTCACGACTGATCGAGAGCATACTTATCGGCATACCGCTGCCATCGATATTCGTAGTCCAGGATGAAGGTGGGAAGTGGGAACTCGTCGACGGGTTACAACGAGTGAGTACTCTTCTGCAGCTCCAAGGCCTACTCGACGCTAATGAGTTTCCACCGCTCGAACTGAGCGCTACAAAGTATCTGCCGTCGCTAGAGGGTGCAGTATGGGATTCGGATAGTCGCCCCTCCCTGACTTCAGCGCAGAGGCTTGATATTAAGCGTGCAAAAATTGATCTCAAGATCGTACAGCGAGGTTCGGATCCGAAAACCAAGTTCGATCTGTTCCAACGGCTAAACTCGTTCGGATCCAAGCTGTCAAACCAAGAGATACGCAATGCCCAGCTGGTCGGCGTAAATCCTACTTTTGTTGCATGGCTAAGTGAGCTCGCCAACCGCGAATCATTCGTCTCCCTATTGCGGTTGCCCGACGCTGATAAAGCAAAAAAATATGATGAGGAACTTGCGCTCCGATTCTTGTTTTTGCACACAAAGTCAAACGAAGAAATTTTTGCTATCCGGAACTTCCAAGACGAGCTAGAGGAGTTCTCTGCCGACTTGGCCCAATCCTTCTCTGATGATGTCAAAGATCAACTTGGTGCGTCCTTCGCGGAGACATTCGATCGCCTCCAGAGCGCAGATGAGGACATCCTCCGACGATGGGATGCGCAGAAGGAGAAGTTCACAGGAGGTTTCCTGAACACGTCCTTTGAGGCGCTAGCGATCGCCCTCGGCTACCTACTCAGGGAAGGCACGCCGTCTAGGTCGGATCTACGCGACGCAGCGATCGAATTTTGGAACGAACCGGAGATGATCAAGAAGTTCGCAACAGGCAAATCTACTGAAGCTCGCTTGCGGTTGATGGTTCCCAAAGGACGCGAGATCCTCAGTTCGTAATGGCAAAGATACGCACGATTGAGGCGTTAGAAGACGCAATTTCGGAAGAAACGGCATGGCGGAAGCACGAACTCACCACCGCCCGAAAGCTCGTCCAGCAATCAACTGGGTCAACCCAGACCGCCAACCTGAGGTCGGGCGTGCTCCTTCTTTACGCCCACTGGGAGGGCTGGGTAAAGAACGTCGCACAGCTGTACATAAGGTACGTGAACACGCAGCATCCTACCTACTCTGAGCTAAGCGCAGCGTTCCTTGGCAACGCCCTAAAAACCAAGATTTCTTCCATGGAACAAGCCTCAACGCCTGCGGTTCATAACGAGTTTGCTAAGTTCATTATTGAGGGTTTCGAGGGAAAAGCTCGCCTTTCCGAGGATCTTGTCCAAACCCAAAGCAACCTCTCTTCAAAAGTGTTGTCCGATGTGATTGGACGGCTTGGCCTCCCGTTACGTTCGGAGTACTCGACGCGATCCAAAATGATTGACGAGGAGCTCGTCAATCGTCGAAATACCATCGCCCACGGACAGTTCATGGAGCTTAGAGCCGACGACTTCTTGATACTTCATGAGAATGTGTTGTCTCTGCTGCAGCTCTTCACTGACGATATTAAGAACGCAGCCTCCACAAGCGCCCACCTGACGGGGGCTGTCAAAGGCAACTAGGCCCGACAATCTCAGGAGTGGACTGGCTTCTCGAACCCATCGCGCGGCCCGGAATGAATCACTCGGGCCAGAACCGGCAGTTTGATGAGTACAAGGGAGCAGCACTGTCCTGCGTCCATGCAGATGACGTAACAATCCGGGACATCTTTTCGACTTCGCTAGCAACCGCGCGATCCACAAAACTGTTGATTGTGTGTAAGAGAACGCTGCTGCCCAAAGTCAGCCGAGCAGCGAAGTTCGCTCTGCAACAGCCTCTTGGCCGAAAGCGTCCGTCAACCAGGTCACCTTTTCCGCTTCATTCCAGGAGGTCGAAGTAGGCGGTTCCCGAGTTCCATTCGATAGGGTGCAGGAGAGTCCCAACGGACGGATTCAGCGCACTGTACATCAGCCCATCGCCGGCGTAGATACCCACATGTCCCCAATTGTCTGGCCCCTGAGGATTCTGGACGACCAAATCGCCAATCTGCGGGTTCTCCGTCATTCGCCCCACTCGCCACTGTTCGACCCGCGGAAGCTCTATTCCGACCTGCTGGTAGATCCACTGAACGAAGCCAGAACAGTCCCACGCCTTAAACGCCGTACCGCCCCAAACGTAGGCGCCACCGACCCCCAGCTTGGTGAAGCGAAGAATGTCCTGGCGGATCTGGCTTAGACCGTCAGCCGAGACGACGTCGGTGATCACAGAGGGGGCGTCCGAACATGAGGGACCTGGCGGGCTCCCACTAAGTGCATCCACAATCGTCGACGCCTGCGGCTCCCATCGGTCGTACAATTCCGGAAAAGCTGAAACCTGGACCGCCTGTGCAGCCTGCCCCTTACTCATGGAGGCCCACCCAGGGATGTCCAACAACCCTCGAGGGCTTCCATGGTTCGGCCCCGTCGGACCGCCGTAAAAGGCTCGAGCATTGTAAGAGATGTTCATCAGCTCTTGGACACTCCCCCACCCAGCGGCAGGCCGTTGCTGAGCCGAGCCGACGGAGTCGTGATCACTGCCGACTCCATCGTGTGGGTAGTTAAAGGAATCGGGGACGTTGGTATTGGCAAGCATCCGGAGACTGGACTCTTGCAAAGACATCATGATGGCGATGACCAGTGCCTCTCGCGGCAAGCCGAGTCCTTTGCCGACCAAGACGTACCCCTTGGCGACATTCACCTGGGCCGCCGACAGGCCGGCGACTCCAACGCCGGTTGGCAGGTCGAGCACTTCGGGGTCGCCACGAGCACCAGCCTCAGCGCTAGGGACACAGGCGACAGACGCCGTCGGACGATCCCCCACCAAAACAACCGCCACCGCGCTGGCAACCACAGCAAATGCGAGCGCGACCACCGCCACGAAAGCCCCGACCAACCTAAAAAAGGTGCGTCGTCGCACGAGAAGGACCGCAAGTCCGGGATGAGGCATCAGTAAACGATTCGGTCGGATGACGCGTAGAACGCGACCATCACGCAACGATCAGCAGGTGCTGTCGGAGCCGGAGGACAGTTAACCATGACACTGACGGGTGCGGAGTACGAGTTGGTACTTGTCGATGTGTGGTCCGCGACAGAGAGTCGCACGGTGCAGACATGCAGCCCTGGCCACGGAGCGGGCCGTTCGCGCACCTTGACCAGCTGTTCGTCGCACATCAATGACTCCGACTTCGCCTCACGAAAGGCCCCTTGGCCCGCCAAGGCCACGAACGATCCAGCGTTTACGCCCGTAGCTTCAAACTGCTGAACCAGAACGGTCCAAGGATTGGAACCATCCGGAAGCAAAACCCAAAGGTCGCGCATCTGGCCGTAGACCTCTGAGTAGGACGAGGTCCTTGTATCCCAGGTGTAGATAGCCTCTGCAGAGGCAGAGGCAACTGCGCGAAAGTCGGTCGGCTTAGGCGCAGGCAAAACAGTCGACGGTTTCGTTGTTCCAGAAGATTTAGCCGACGGCCGCGGCGCCGCAGCAGATGTGCTCCGCGCGGGGGCCGAAGCTACGGGAGTAGCCGCCGGCGGCCCCGTGGTTGGCCCCTTGGACGGCAGTGCGATGAGCAGAGCTAATGAGCCAACAAAGAGAAGTATCGTCAGCCCCAAGACCCATCGGTCTAAACGAGCCCGAACCCCCTTGGCCTTGCGGATGCTCATGATCACCACCTCTTAGGCATTGTTTGCCAGCTGCGGATGGAAGCTGGTTAGAAGGAGGCCGCCCTGCGGACCACGCGCCAAGCCGTTTGGTAGAGCCGCCGCGCCGTGCCGATCTGCACAGCAACGTAGCGATCGGTGACGCCCAGTTTCCGGGCCAGTCGAGCAATCGCTGCCTGCCGTTCCAATCCGTGGATGTCGGGGAGAACTATTGCGTTGGCGACCTCACGAAGGAGGACACTTGGGAGGCACTCAACCGCACGCTGACAGAGCTGACCAATATCGCCAACACTGCCCGGGGTGACATCCAGTGCCAGGCTGACTGTCTTCGCCGTCTGACGCACAGCAGTCACAGCGTTCCAACGACGGCGGTCGCGCGGCGTCGGGAGCGCATATTGGCGAGGCCCCGTGAGGCTCTCAACGGCCATCCGCCACGTCGGTGCCGGCACAGCTTCTCGAGTCAACTGCAGGACCATAACCGCCCACTCATGGTCGATGATCTCTTGGTTTTCGGGATTATCCTGCGCTATGAGGATGGCTGAGAGGCGTCCCCATGAACCCGAAACCTCGTCGCCCGTGGGGTCGAGCAACAGAGGCAGCGTCTTGTGGTTGAGCTCGCGGCGGGTGTGGGCGGCGCAGATGTTCGACGTCACGCCCTGGACCCATGCTTCAAAAGGGACACCAGGCAATGCGCGGTAGCTCCCCCTTGCTACGCCATTCCAGACAGCCACACGGATGTCCTGCAGGACGTCGTCAACATCGCATGACCGCCCGATATGAGCCAAGTGCGAAACGACGTAGCGCCGCACCCCTTCAACCGCTCCCATCATCTGGTCAATGGACACGGACAACATCGGCTCCGGTGGATCAGTCAGCGAGATGTCCACCGTTCCGGGACGTGACTGCAGTTGTTCGGCCTGCTCAATCTTGTCGTTTAGGCTCATCGCCCTCACCGCTTCGCATAGCTACTGTTCTCGAACGTTCGCCGCAGAGTGGCGACGTTATCGCGGCCGAGCCGACTCAGCCACAAACCAAAGCATCTAAAATTTATTGTCAAAGATACTTTAAGTATCGTCAAGAGTCCGGTTCTTACTTTTTTCATGTTGTTCGGCAAGAATTGAGCCATGCCACGGATTACGCAGCCTCACGACGACGCCTGGTCACCCGACGTCGAGGCAGCGGTGGCCACCTTTGGAAACAGGGCTAGGAACGAGATACTGAGGTTTCTGACGACTTTCGGCCCTGCGACGCGCGGCGACATCGTGGATTCCGTGAGCGCTGGCGAACCAAGTGTCGCAAAGCATCTGGTCGCCCTGGAGCAGGTGGGGGCGATCGTCGTCGACGTTCCGGCCGGGCGCCGCCACGGCCGTTCCCCGCGGTACTCAGCGAATCCGGCTCGCATCAAAGAGCTGCTGGATGCTCACCTTCGCTATGTCCTGGAGGAATAGCTGCTGCCCTTTCTCCACGCGGGTGAAGGTCGATGTCCTTGTTTAGATACTCGGAGATAGCGCGCAACGTCTCCGGGGAGACATCCCCCAGCGTCCTGACGGCAAACGACTTCACTCTGGCCGCCCTCAACGACTTCACAAACTCCAGCTGTGAATCGATGCGTTCTGGAATGTCGCCTTCCACGCCGTTGAGCAGGTAGGAAGGATCGACGTCGAACATCTCACAGATGGCGGTGAGCAACTGAGGATCGCTGACCAGACGTCCAGTTCCATCCTTCATGTAGAACCACCTGGCGCGTGAGATCTTGACACCCCGAGCCTGGAGCCCGGCCTCAATTTCCCTGAAAGTAACCGGCGATCCCCTCTCGGCAACAACCACGTCCAACAGGAGGTTTAATCGCCGCGCGAGCGTTGCCTGCGGTAGCTCGCCCTTGCGGCTAGCGTCTTTCGCCGACATGCTCCACCTTCCGATCGCCTATCTCCGCAAAATATGGCTCCTTCGCCATCAGTATTCCGCGAGCGCGGTACCGACACAATCAATCGCAGCCTGAATCTGTTGTGCGGATGATTGCAGGCGTATCCTATTGCTGTAGACCCGTCTACAGTCTGTTAACCTTCTCACCCCGAGCCGTGGTTTGCATGTCGACATCCGTCCTGATGAACCGAACACGCACCCAGATACTTCGCATCTTGATAAGGAGCGGGCCGGCCAGCCGTACGGTTTTGGCGTCCGAGCTCCAGACTTCCAAAAACAACATTCGACGCCATCTCAAGCTCCTCGAGTCAGCCGGCCTCGTTAATGATTTGGACGGCGAGCGCTTCTCCGCCCAGCCCTCGGTCATTGAGAGCCAACTCATCGAGTTGGCCGAGCAATACTCAGTGCAAATGCCTCCTACGACGCCACCGTTTGTTCAGGACTAGCGTCAGCCAACGCGAGGCCGTGGAACCAGTCCTCAACGGAGTGCTCCCACTCATCGGGGTCGAAATTCCACTCGAGTGAGTGGCCCACGGACTCAAATTCCACCAAGCTGACGAGGTCGGGCCGCACCGTCGCAGCCCTTTTGGATGCTTCGAATGGGGTGGTGTCATCCTTCCTGCCATGGAGGATGAGGATCGGCTTCTTCAGCTCTTCCGCCCGTGCCAGCCAATCAAGGGCGTCCAGGCGTATCGGCTCGGAGAGCCCTGTCACACACCGAAGCGTTTTCGACTCCAGAATGCCGAAGCCCAACTGCACGAGAGGCTGAGGCAGCCCAGCCGCCTTTGCATTAGCACGCAGCGTCGTGCGCCAGTCAAGGACAGGGGCGTCGAGAACCATCCCTACTACTCGAGGAGCGTGCGCTGATAGGGCTGCCGCTTGCAGTGCTATGGCCGCACCCAACGACCACCCGAAGATCACAATGCGCTTTGCGCCTTCGGCAACGGCATAATTGATAGCCGCTTCGACGTCGCGCCACTCGGTTTCGCCGAGTCGGTACCGCTTATCGGACGACGGCGATGCGTCGCCGTCGTTTCGGAACGAGACAACCAGCGAGGTCAGTCCCAGACGTCTGGCGACTGGTATGCCTCGAAGACAACCAGCTCTCCGGCCCCCCATTCCGTGGATATGGATCGCCCACGTCCCAGCCCTGTCAGAATGGGGCGAGTCGAACCTCCAGGCCGGAGCCACCCCGTCGTCGACTGTAATCTCAACGTTTCGGTATGGCAGGCCTAGTTGTTCGGGTTCGGAGTACACGTAACCACTCCAGATCCCTGCCGCCGCTTGTGCAAGGTTTCCGGAGTCCACGCGCTCCACCACGCGGGTGAGTGAGCCTGTGCCCTCGCTGGTTTCAACCACTGGACCCAAGCATGCATGGCCGGTCCCCTGCGCAAACCATAAGCTGTGTCGTCCAGCAGCCTTGGTGTGGGTGGTTGCCGGCAGTTCAATGAAAAGCTGCCCATCGCTACCGAGATACACAGACCGAATGTAAAGGTCCTCGCGCCGGCTGAATTTGGGTACGACTACTCTGCGCGCAAAGTATGCAGATCCACCGAGACCCGCAAGCAACGCGACCAAACCCATCGTCAGCCCGGCACCGATGGACGGCCGCCTATAAGCCGCCGACACCGTTCTCCCCGTTCTGCTTCCTTCGGTCGTCAATCACCTGGCGGAGCTTCTCCAATGTTTCGGGAGAAATCCCTTGCAGCTGTCTGGCGGCGAAATTGCGCACGCGCGACTCCCGCAAGGCCCGAAGAAGCTCCAACTGCGCATCCACTAGCCGCGGAATCTCCCCAGCATCGTCAAGGAGGTAGTTGCGGTCAACCCCGAAGAACTCAGCCAGATTTCTTAACAGTGCGGCATCGGTAGCCAGTGAACTATCTCCGCTGCGCATGTAAGCCCAACGAGATCGCGATAGAGGGGTTCCCCGCTGACTCATGTGCCTACTGATCTTTGGGTAGGTCAGGGTCTCTGTGCTACCTGCTTCATAGAGATCGAGGAGCAAGTTGAGCTTCCGGGCCAACTTGGACTGCGGCGTCTCGGAGACGTTGGCGCCATTATCCGTCATGACGTCCCCTCGCCCCTTCTCTTCCGCGCCCTTGTTCCATGGTCAGTTGGTCCAGCCAGATAATTCTCTGCAGCGCTCAATACTCTAAGCTCGCGGATATCCAAGGAAATCGCTAATCCTGGCTCAACGAGAAGAGCGTCCTGCACCTCCACTAGCATCCGATGGAGCTTCAGTCCCGGATCCTGCTGAGTTAGCGCCTCAACGCCAAGCGGGAGGCGAACGTCCTGCCGCAACCCGGCGGTCTTGTCCCAGACTCCTCGGAGGCCATGGACCAAGTCGTCCTCAGTCGCCGCCCTATTGCGACGAAGAATACGCCGTGCAACGGGCGGGATCGCCAGGCCCACGCAAAGGAACGCCATGGCTGCGATCACTGTAGCGTCGTACGCGGGCGATATCGCATGCATAGCATGGAGATGGCCTTGCAAGTGCAGTGTGTCCATGACAAGGACAAGCGCTACAAGCAGCACGGCCAGCGCGCAGCCGACTCCAATGAACGTGAATGACACGCGGTAATAGGGTGTCGACATGCCGGCACGGAATCGAAAGCACGTAGCTCCAGTGACACTGACCACGTAACCGATGTACACGAACTGGATGGCTGAGTACAACGCAGCTGGGAACTGATCGCCGTATTCAAGCATGAAACGCGTCGAGCTTCCGTGCGTGGTGATGAAGCTAAAGCTGGAGGCCAGTCCAAGGATCACAACGCCCAGGAATACGGCTCCCAGAGTGTCTCGTCGCTCTCCAGCGTCTTCTGGGGTGGCTGCTCGGATAATCGCCTTCGAGAGAAAGTAGATGCCCACCACCATGGAGACATTGGCCAAGAGGTCAACGTAGTTCCGTCCGGCAGAAGCCGCGTCAAGGCTCGTGTAGAGCGGGTCGATGTTGAGGGTCATTGCCACGGCGATCGTGACGGCGGCAGTTAAAACGCTGTGGTCCCGCCGTCTTGTTGCTGGCAATAGAGAAATGACGAGAAGCCACATCACAACCGCGGCCACAACCTGGATCATCCGAATACCTTCTCGAAGGACCTTGGCTCTCTCGCGCTGTTCCTGATCGCTGCGGCGAAGAGGTCTGCGAGACATTCCGCAGCCGCTTCGAGCTCATCACTAAAGCTGGTACGCGCCAGAACACGACGGACGAAACCTGCCGGAAGGTTCGGGAAAAGAACGCCGACATAATCCACCGGAACGACGACCTCATCGTGCCGCAACACCATATGCCCCAGTTCGTGAAGCACGAACTGCTGCCGGTGCAGCCCAGACGGGCTGACTGCATGCAAGATGACTTCGACTTCGTCCGAAGAAAGCCATAGTCCGCACACCGACCCATCGTTCAGAAATCCCGCGGCCTCAATTTCGATAGGACGATGCCGGACATCTTCCACGACCTTGACCAGTCGCTCCAGGCTCAGGTGGGACGGGAGGGCCAAGGAGTCGAAAGCACTCACCGCGCGTTTCGCCGGCGATTGACCCGAGCGGATACTGTTGTTGTTCATGGGCCATCCCGAGTAGTCCGATCACCCTCGGTTCGGCCGCGCCAGAGGCAAATGCCACGTTCTGATCGCAGCACGAACCCTTGAATCAATTGAACTCCTGTGCTCTGGACATGTCCAGAGCGTGAGGGGATGGCTCAATAGAAGTGCCACTCCGTTGGAATTTCTTAGCATTCCAAAATACGGATGATCCACTAACGACCGTGGCAGAACATAGCTCCCGGACACGGGCCATGGTGTTGTGTCGTGAACGGCCGTTTCGGATTCAGGCCGCGTTCGGTTTCATACGATCCTTTTGAGGCACTCGTGGCGGCCATTCCTTTGGTCGTGGCCGCCATCAGTGGCTCCCAGAAGCGCGTGTACAGCGCGTCGGTTTCGAATTCGAGGAGGTCCGCTCCGGTGGCTACAGGGGCACGGTCACCGCCGCGGTGTTCGCCGGCTTGGCCGCCGTACCAGTTCTCGTAGTCCTTCTCGCTGGCTCAGGTGGTGACGAGGAAGTAGCGTTCCTCGCTCTTAAACCGGGCGCAGGAGCTGGAACCCTTCGAAGCCTGGCAGGCCGTCGACTTCGTGGGCGCGGCAGCGAAGCGAGCCTCGAGGTCGGGACCCTTTGCCTTCGGAGACGTGGATGGCGTTGTTCTTCACAACTGACATCGCCTGTCAATGGCCATTAGTTTCTGCCCACCGGCGGCCAGTTAATGTGCCCGCTGGTGGCCAGTAAAACTGCCCGGTGATGGCCAACAGATCTGCCCACTGAAGGTTTCGGCGGGGTTGGCCATCGTCGGGTCGTGTCAGTTCAGTTGGGTGACTCCTTTTCCGGCGAGGGCCTGGGTGAGGCGGATGGAATCGCCGCTCGTTTGGCAGACGTGGGCGTGGTGCAGAAGCCGGTCCACGGTGGCGGTGGCGAGGGTTTTGGGCATGAGTTCGTCAAAGCCGGCCGGGTGCAGGTTCGAGGAGATCGCGACGGAGCGCTTTTCGTAGGCTGCATCCACGACCCTGTAGAGGCCTTCGGCGGCGTCGGTGGCCACCGGCAGGAGCCCGATGTCATCGATCACGACGAGTTCGGCGCGCAGGATCCTGGCCACTGCCCGGGTGACGCTGTCGTCGGTGCGGTGGGCCCGGATCAGGGCGCCGAGGTCCTCGAGCCGGAACCAGGCCACGCGCATGCCGGCTTCTACGGCTTGTTGGCCGAGCGCTTCGAGGAAGAACGTTTTCCCGGTGCCGGACGGTCCGCAGACGACCAGGTTCTCCCGCCGTCCGATCCATTCCAAGGTCCGCAGTGCCTGCTGGGTCGGCGCGGGAATGGACGAGACCCCGGGGTCCCAGGCGTCGAAGGTTTTCCCGGTCGGGAAGCCTGCTGCTTTGCGTCGGGTGGCGAGCATGGACCGGGCCCGGCCCGCTGCTTCTTCGGTGAACAGGGCCTTGATGATCTCTGCTGGTTCCCAGCGCTGGGCGCGGGCGGTCGCGATGAGTTCCGGTGCCAAGGCGCGGGCGTGGGGCATTTTCAGCTGCCGCATCAGCGCTTCAAGTTCGGCCGGCAAGGGCGGGGCGGTGGTGTTCGTGGTGCTGACCGGGCTCATCGGCTCTGCTCCTTCGCAGCTCCGGATCCGGCACCCAGGCCTGCCCAGGCGCCGGTGCCCTGGGTCAGTGACCTCGTCTCGTCTGCGGAGTGGGTGGTGATGCGCTTGACGTTGGCGTTCAGGATCGAGGCCAGATCGCCGTGGGCGAAGCGGCCGTAGAGTGCCGCGTCGCCCAAGGCCCGGTCCACCGCCTCGGCGCCGGCGATTTTGGCCAGGGTCACGGACTCAGCCATTTTCACGTTCATCCGCCCCGTCCCGGCCGCCGCGGCCTCCAGCAGCCAGGTCCTGGCGCCCTCGCCGATGGCCAGGAACTCGGCCTCACCGGCGTTGCGTGCCTTCACTGGGTAGTCGCCCGGGATCCTGCTCCTGGTCCCGGGGAAGTGCTCATCGTTGATGGCGGGGCTGCCGGGCCGGGCCCGGTGATGGCGGGCGACCTCGACGGGACCGGCGTCGCCATGGTGGACGATGATGACGTGTTCGTCTGGTCCGGTGCCGTGGGCGCGGACGAACACGCGGGTTCCGAGCAGCTGCGCGGGCACGGAGTATTGGGCGTTCTCGAAGGTGACCATCGGGGTGTTCTCCGGGACCGTGCGGGCCAGTCCGAACGCGACCGTGTGCGCGGTCTCCGGGATCGGGTGCAGGCGGGGCTGCTCCTCGGCCAGGACCGCGGCGGGTTTACGCCGTGTCGCCCGGTGTTCCCGGTTGTTGACCTCGTCCATGAAGACCTGGCAGGCGGCCTCGAGCTCGGCAAAGGAACTGTAGTCGGACCGGAGGTTGGTGTCTGTGGGCACGAGGTCTGCCTTGGCCAGTTTTACGGACGCTTCGACTCCGCCTTTCGTGGCGGGGTCCGCCGGCTGGCAGGTCAGCACGCTGATCCCGTAATGCCGGGCGAAGTCGAGGGTTTGCTGGTTCCGCACCGGCACCCCGGCGACGTGGCCGGTGGTGACGGTTTTCTCGTTATCCGTGAGGACATAGGTCGGTGCGCCTCCCAGGATCCGGAAGCACCGGTCCGGTGCGGCGAACACGCTCGGCGCGGTCCGGTCCCGCAACGGGATTACGATCCGGAACCTCGAGAACGCCAGCCAGGCCACGAACAGGATGGTCTTTACCCCGTCGATCCGTGGTCCGTCGCCGAAGTCGTACTGCAGCCACATCCCGGGCTCGGTGATCCATGGCCGATGCACGCGGGTGTGGCCCAGCCGCCAGGCCGCCTTGACCTGCGCGATCGCCCGGCGGGTGGACCGCTCCGAACCCGCATAGCCCAGAGCGATGAGCCTCTCGTGGGCCTTGTCGGCCCGGATCCTGCCTTTGGACGCCTCGATCCATTCTTCGATCTTGGGCAGGTAGGCATCGGTGACTCGGGGCCGGGTCGCGGGTTCGGCGATCGGCCGGCCGGCGTCCCGGGCGGCGACATGCCTGGCTACAGTGTGGTGCGAGCAGCCCGTGAGTTCGGCGGTGGCGCGTAACGATCCGGTCAGATCGTAGGCAGCAAGAATTTCCATGATTTCTCCGTCATGCTTCATACAGGGCCTCTTCCCGGGGGTGACTTGGTGCGTCTAGACACCGTCATCAAATCCCGGGGAGAGGCCCCCGCCGCTTAAGACGCGGCAGGTTCAGTAAGGAAGTGGGCAGATCTCATGGCCACCGCTGGGCAGTTTTACTGGCCGTCAGTGGGCATTTCCGTGGCCGCCTATGGGCAGTTTTTCATGGCCGCTAACAATCGCCATCGGCCTCGGCCGCCAGGTGCTCTAATAGTCACTAAAATTCGCATGAACCGCAAAACGCAGGGGCACGAAGTCTTCCGTGTAAGGCTTTAAAAGGAGATCGCCCTCCAACTGTTGTGCTGGATGGCGATCTTCTGAGTTCGCGTGCGTGCTCTGTTTCCATAATGCTCCGCGCCGATCGCCCATACTCATCCCAATGTTCAGAGATGTTCCGTAGATGCTTCAGCACTAGCTCTTCTTCAAAGGCGGTCTTTGGAAGCTCGGTCAGGCGGTCCTGAGAACGGAACACATTGTTGATCGCCGATAGAAGGAACGTCCGTTCAGCTCTCTGCTGCGTCTGTAGAGCCACGGTGGGTACGAGCGCGGGTACGTCCGCATCCCCGCACATCTGTGGTTGCTTTCCAGTTAACAACCGTTGCGCCGCGTCCATCTGCGCAATGGAGTTGAAGGCGGACGCCCGCCGGAGGCGGGCACACTGCATCTCGGCGGCCTCGACCCACATGAGCCCTTCCGACCAGATTTTCAGATCGGACCGTGGAGTACTGCCGTGCTTCGTCATGCAGTCCATGTTTGCATCCTCAGCGAACATGTAGCCCACGCATAACGTGCGTGTGGGTCACCACAGATAACTGCGGGGGTACCGGAGAAGGGTTATCCCTGAACGAGTTGAGCAGCACCAATGGCGAGGCCCGGAATCGAACCGATAAAGCCAGCGGCAGCCGGCTTGTAGATCGCCTCGGCCATCGCAGTCCAACGGCTACGTTGCTCCTCCCCTTCCGATTGGCCTGCCGCCGCGTAAAGGGCAACCCAAAGGTCATACAGGGCCTGCTTCAGGTCGGTTTCACCAAAGGCTTTCTCCTCGGCGATGCATCCCCGAATCATCTGGACGATTTTCGACACGTGAAGTCGAAGTTCGGGAGACAATGATTCGTCGTCCCCCAGCAACGAGACGACATCGTCCAAGTACGACATAATCTCAGCAATACGCTCCGGAGTCGGTGTCGGAAGATGCCCGTCAATAGCCGCAGCCAGGTTCTCCAACGTGTCCATAGCGTGCACACTGAAGATGGCGCTATTGGAGTTGGTGTTCCAGGCGTGAGGGTAATTCATCACGGCCTTGGTCCAGAGACGGAAGCTGCGCCTGAATGACTTGACGCGGTAACCTCCGCGTTCGAGGTCATCAACGCAGTTCTTCATCGCTGCCAGCAGGCACATCGCATGGAGGTGGTCGTCAACTGCTTCGTCCTCATTTTTGTGGAATCCACGACCCTTCAAGGGATTCCCATCTGGTTGCTCCCCCCACTGCTCAAACAATTCCAGCAGTTCATGTGCGGGGTTCATCAAAATCTTTCTCCAACCATTAGCGTTCTATCCACATCATAACAAGCCGATCGGACAGAATAGGCATGCCATCCCTTGGGTGACGGCTGCCTCACTAAACCCATCCGAGCGAAATCCGTATGGGGAGAACATCCAACCATCGAAATCCTCAGAGTCATCGGATAGGAAACCCTTACGGGACCTCACGGTCCCGTCATCTTCCATGAGATAAGTTGTCAGTAACCCCGTACTCGGCTGATGAGGTTATGGCATGAACGATGGCAAGTACGACGCTTCCAGTGACGACAACGGATCTGGGGAAGATCCGGCGCACGGTGGCCGTGAGGGTGACGGGCAAGAGGAACCGTCCTTGCCGGATAACGCCGGGCATAATGCAGAAGAACTCGAACAGCCAACGGCGTTCGTCCTGCCCAATTACCCTGGTTTCGACTTCTCAACCCTGTTCCCTAAATTCGATCTCCCCGACTTCTCAGGCCTGTTCCCCAAATTTGATCCCCCAGATATCTCGAGAATATTTCCTGCAGTGGAAATACCCAGGTTCACTGGTTTTATCTTTCCTAAGGTGAATATTGCCAATTTGGGCTATGCACCCAGCCCGGACATCGTTAAAGTTTTCAATCAGACTCCGGATCCGATGGCATTTACAGGTGTGTCTGGCCTCTTCGACATGCCCAAAGTGGACTTCGGATGGATCTCAGATCTCCTGGATGTACACATAAAGCTTGAACAAGTCCTTCCCCCAAATTGGCCGGCCAAAGTAGATCTGGACCTTATCGAATCCATACTCAATGAAGAAGGAATCCCTCTCGTCTGGATACCCCGAGAGGAAATTGTTTCTCTCTTACTTCAGGCTCCCGACCGCACCGCCCGAATAAAGATACTTATCGAAAATCGTGATACCGTGCTGGCAGATTGCAGCGAAGCTCTCAAGCGGATCACCAACACCAGCTTTCAAGACCAACTTCCTCTGGCACGAAGAGTTATCTCGGCTCTAGAAGCAGGCTTCGACGAGCCAGCCCAAGCTCTGGCCGTCACCGTCACAGAAACAGCTGTCGCGGCGACGATGAGTGGCAACTACAGCAAGGTAAAGAAGGACGTTCATCTCAACTTCGACGACATCCCTTTCACAAAGGTTCGCGTCCAAGCCGCGTTAGCCCCAATCGGCCTGTTTTACACTGCCTGGTATGCCCACTGGAATAAACCAAAACCTGCCGAACTATCACGTCACATCACAGTGCACGTTGCCAGCACGGAACACTACACATCCGATAACGCACTTCTAGCAGCGATGCTTATGGCGTCCGTGCTGTGCGCCCTGCAAGAACTCCGTGAAGCAGCCGACCAGCAGCAGAAATAGATGGCCACAGGGCTAGTGTCCTCCACACAGTAGTCAGTTCCCCCAGAGTTGGCTCCCTAGCGTCCATTCCTTTGCCCAGCGCTAGGGCACCTGCCGAAAATGAGACATCAGGTCTATACGCCGAGTTGAGCATTTTGGAACCCCGCCTTAGTTGACATCGCCGGTTTTACCTTGGACGAGCCCGTCAATTTCAGAAATTAGATCCACGCACACATCTCTGACGCTCTGGAGGTTAGCCTCTTCGAGAACTATGTAGTCACCGCTGAGGCGGATTTTTGCCGTCGTGATCTTATTTGAGATGGAAGCACGTTTGGCACGCTGAATGCGAGTGAGTTTACCAAGACCGTGGGCTATGGCATTACGAACCTCGATCAACTGGTTGATTTGAGTCCAACTTGGTCTGATGTCATACCAGCTCTTATAGGCATCCTGCGTGCCTGACCAAGTGCTCACAGCCGACGTTGACGCTTTGTCCCATACAAGAGTACGGATGTTATTTCCTGTCGGAGAGAATTCAGTTTCGGCCAGATCGAGTAGCCGATCCACACAGAAAGCCTCGGTGATCGAAATCATCCGTAGAAACGTCGCTTGGCGTTGCACCTGAACTCCGTCAAAGGTCGGGGTTGCCAGACGGGCCAGGGGTTTAGCCCTTTGGGTATCGATGGTTTGGGTACGGTGAAGACCGAGTGTCTGATTCAGAAGCCGGCAAGCCGCTTCCGCACGCGCTCCCAGGACAATTGGTAGGCTCACGATTCGAACGTCTTCAGTAAGACTCGCTCCAACTGATCTTCGGCCACCGATTCGGCAGTCGGGAGGTCCGTTTTCGCGATTCCCCATATCACCAACGACCGCCAAGATGGCCCAACCCGATCTAGCGCAGCGGTTAGCTTGCCGACGTCGCCCCGACTCAGCCTACCGACGGCAGCAGCCGACGTCGCTGCCAGGGCCGGGTTCTGACCGGTTACACACTCTTGCAGCCATGCATAGTGCTTATACTCGGTCTTAGCTGGACGAATGTTCCCAGCAGCTTCAGCCAACCAAACTTTTTGCCAAACACTGAAGTTCTGTTCTTCGACAAGTAGATCCAGTGTGCGTCGAAGCTTGGTTCTAGCCGCTGGACCGGTGGCCGCCAACTCGGTGATGTATGCGCTAATTTGAGGCGTTAGTGCCGGCTCGAAGCGCAAGAGTTTTGAGAGATAAGCGACGGGTTCAACTACACCCGAGCGACCCAAGATAGGAAGAGCCCGTCCAAGAAGAGTCTCTGTAATGGCGGCATCGGTGGTTGACTGCTTCGCGTCAGACTCGGCTTCGTTCACCCAGATGTCCCAGGCCTTCTTGGCGGCCCGCATCTGCTCTGGGTTATCGATGACCACTTCGTCGGTCGGTGTAGAAAATAGCGCGTCTTCCTCGAGGACAGGCTGCACTGTCGAGGCGGCCAGAGCCTGTGGCGATTCTGATGCACCCTCGTCAATCTCGTCTGCATAGCCGTCCAGGAACAAGAGGCGTAAATCCTCGGAGGAACCACTCCCCTCTTCAAAAAGGTGCTTTTCTGCTTCAGTGAAAGCGCTGAGAGAGGCTATGTAATTTGGCGTGCTGTAGGTGTAGGTTTTCGCTTCATTTAGAGTGAGGCCTAACTGTCGAACCTCCCGGGCGCACGTTTCGAGTGCTTGCCGTGCATGAGCAAGCGTTGGCGACGCGATGCGGAAGTCATCTGAGTATGTGGTTACCTGATAACCAGCGCGTCGCATTCGCCGTCGTACGGGATCGATATAGGCATCGCCGAGGATGTCGCTCGACCGATGGACCTGAGGAAGGCCCACTCGGCGGCCCATCACCCTTAATAAAAGTTCCATGAGCGCAGCAATGGCCGGAGCTTCCCCAGTCTGGGCTTCCAGTTCGTCCGCCAACCTATCGTGATCGACATACTCATAGTAGGAGGTGACGTCGGTCTTGCTGACGTATTGCACCTCGTCTCCTACAAGAGGTGACTTCTTGAAGTCGTCATGCGATGCCCTGGTAACGAGGTGCGCCGGCAGAGACTCAGCGATGAGATCGACCAGCGCCCGGAGCAACACTTTGTCCCTCAGAGTCATCTCGCTGATAGGGCGTCGTCCCCTTCGATTCTTTTCGACGAATACGATATCCGCCAGATCACCGAACTGGCCCTTGGCATACTTGGGGCGGAACAGCCGGACAACCTCACTCGCCTGCCCAGCGAGAGCGATGCGATCCGGGCGCCGCGGCATTAGCCGGTTCGACATTGACAGCTCCGACTCCGCAGCACTCTTCAGATTTAGTCGTTTAAGTAACTCTGGCGCAAGGTTCACCTTCTCATCATTGCCTAACTAGCAGTGAGGCGAAGTCGTTTCGAAGACTTTGAAGGGCCTCTTGTGAGTCTTGCCGAAGGAGGTCAGGGATGCTCCAAACGGCAAAATAGGGCTGTCGGGGGAGCAAGATGCCAACTCTCTGGATGCCGAAGGAATCATCTAGATCGAGAAGTACATAACCAAGCAATTGAAAGAGCACGTCCCTAAGCCAAGCGTTAGTGATTACCTCCCGCGTTTTTAGCTCAATGAGCATGTCGCCAACAACCCAATCAGCGTCTGCCCCTCCTACTGCAGAGCTTCCAAGAAAGTCAGGGTTGGGCACATAGTCAATGTTGCCGGATTCCAGATCATTGTTCCATTCAGCTATGAGCGGCTCCACTGCGTTTCGCATGCAGGAAACGTCAAAAAGAAGCGACTCATCAATGCCCATCATTAGCTCGACCGCGTCCTTCGCGCGTTTGATTCGCTTCCCCAGTTCACCGGAAAGTGCTATCTGTGGTCCCGCTCGTGCGATACTCTCGCACCACGCCAATGGAATCGAGGCCCTGTCGAGGCTGAGCGGGTGGGGAGACTTCTCTTTCCATGTCAGGTAGGCGAAGCCACTAGCCATCTCCAGCGTTTTATGTATGTGTTTTCCTCTATGGATGACACCCGGATCCATGCCGAGGATGTCTAAACCTGCCTGAGCCATTGTGTCAGCGAAGTCAAAATCCGGCAGCTCCATTCTTATGCGGTAGTCGAGTGCCATGCCTGCCGTGATGGCGTGCGACTTGCGTTCGTTCACTCCCTCGGGAATGGGAAGCTGAGTATTAAGCGCAGTAACTTCGTCAAAGCCGAATTCCGACGCCATCAATTGACCTTCTCGTCCGCGGGTGCCCGCTAAAGCGAGCTCTGGGGCGCAGTCATAGACAAACTGCCGGATCGGCGATTGCTTGTCGCGAAGGTGGCGCGTAAGGGACATGGCTCGATCATATGGGAACTACTGGATATTCGCGTGTCCCATCTCGTTGCAAACTGCACAAGAACTGCCGAAAGGATCACCCCCCCTCTCCGATCATTGGCGAAACTCGGGCCCTCCCGCCTCTCCAGAGCACTTAACTACAGACAAATCCTGTCCTACCTGTGCGCCGATTGTGGCGGCGCTGGCCTGTAGGCAGAGGCCCAATGATAATCCGGCTTAAGGTGCTCCCCGAGCCGCCCCTCCGCCCAAGCCCCGCCACGCAGCAGCGTCCAGACAGGCCACTGCTGACAGGCGATGTGCTCCTCGCCGGACAGATCTAACTACGATGAGGGGCCGGGCGTCCGGCACGTCGGAAGGCATATCCCGTTCCCTGGCTCTCTGTACTCACGTACTCACGGTTGCTGCTAAGAAAGCACATACGGTGTCCGCCGATAGGGTGGCCTCATGTCGATCCCCCACTTAGACCGCGAAAAAGCATTCGCCCTAATCGAAGAGATGAGTTCCGCCAGAAACCTTTTGGCTTATGGCACAAGAGTTGTGCGCACGGCGGCGTTCATTGACACAACACGCGATCCCATCCTTACGATGCTTTCAATCGGGGTCGAGAAGCTTTACAAGCTTACGCTCGGGCTTTCCTCCCTGGACAGCAGCCAGAGTTGGCCAACAAAAAGACAGATGAAGGACTTCGGCCACAACCTTGTCGACATGCACTCAATGGTCATGACAGAACTCTCAAAACGTACTGCCGTCAGCTCCGAATATGTGCGGGGCCTACTGGCGGAGGTTGAGGCTGATGCCGTAGTTGTGCCTCTTATTGACACGCTAGGAAGATACGGACAGTCCGGGCGCTTTTACCACCTTGACCGGCTGGGAGCCACTCCTCAACCATGGGAGAGCCCGACGGAATACTGGCAGCGCATGGAGGACGTAGTGCTCCAAGAGCCACATATAGCAGCCGCTTTCACGGCCGCTACAGAGTCCCCATTAGATAGCGCACTCTGGGAACACCTTCATACGTCAATCAACCAACGCATCGCTGATTCGGTCGAACGCCTGTGGACAATGATTGCCGTCTGCGGACGAAACCACGCACTCGGGGAGGCTGGAACCACATTTGGATTTGAGGTCCATCCAAGTGCCGTGGGTCGCCAGTAAGGAAGGGCGTCGTCATGACAACGGCCTAGACGATTCCAGCCACTCATCGCGCTAAGCGCCTGGCCGAGACCGCAACACACTATGCCGAATCTCCCCAGGCGACACCAGCCTTCGTCCCCCAGCTAGCGCTGAGTCCTTGCGAAGCTGTCTGTATGAGTTCCAGAAAGAAGTCCCCTAAACCAACCTATCGAGCCAGGAACACTGAGAAGGACTCAGGATACGCGGTCTACCGGAGCCTGGTGCGCGTGATCAAATCAAGCGCCTAAGCCCCGCCCACTGTGGCTCGAGGGTGAGTCCGGCGAGGAACACTGAACCGACGTCGTGAGCCAACTCAGCCCGCGGTATAGGATCCTTTTATGCACTCCCCCACGCGGAGGCTCTCCCAATATTACTGTTTCAAAGCATTCCGCAGGAAGGCACCGTAACGGAGTCGCGTCACCTTCTCGAATGGTTTCTGCAGAGGGACCGGCCCATCAAAACAGCACTTCAGGCACCACGGAGTCCTGACAAGTGTGGCCATCGCGGAGCGAGGCATGAAAGAAATGCGCCTTTGTCTGTCCGGTGATAATTCAAGTGTCGACGGCCGCTGGAACGGTCCCACGGTTCGAGCAGGCAAGTCGGATAGTCTAGGCCCATGCGGGGAAGGAGCACGGTTTCCACACGGCGTCATGTACCCTACTGGGAAATGCGCATGAACTGCCAAGGGATAATCCTAGATCGGAACGAAATGAACTTGGCATTTTTTGAACCTGCGGAAGCTGCAGCACTCATGCGATGCAGTGAAGGATGGCTGCGAGATGGCGCTGCGGCGGGTCGCTTTCCGCATGTTTGCTGGGGCAAAGGCAAGATCGTCTTCACGTCAGAGCACATCGCAGAGATAGCCCGGCTGAGCGAGATCTTGCCGGCCTCGCACCCGACGCCAGAGGCTCTCCACAATCCCACCAGCACGAGACTTATCGGAACAAGGGCACGCAACCGCCTCGTCTCCTAAGAGACAAGAACAGCATCAGCGCATGAACGCTGCGACCTGCCGTTCCGTAGCATCCGCTCCAACCTGCAACGCCTCTGGCATCAAGTGCCCGTAGACCTGCTCAGTAGTCTTGATGGACGCGTGCCCAAGTCGCCGGGAGATCGTAAAGATCGGCACACCATCCTGGATCAGCCAGGACGCATGAGTGTGCCGCAGGTCGTGAATCCGTGGGTCCTTTCGCAAGCCCCGAAGCTGGGCTGCCTTCACCGCGGGCACCCAGTAGTGGTGCCAGTAAAGCTTGTGCACGATCCGCTCCCCTTTAGGCGTCGTGAACAGCAGATCGCTGCTTGGCCGACCTGCCACCAACGGAATCAACAACTCCACCAGCGCAGGATTCAGCCCGATCGTCCGTTTACCCGCGCCTGTCTTCGTCGGCCCTATGTAGAACTGATTCTGTCCGTCTCGCTTCCACGCCTTGTTGATGCGTGCGGTCGCCGGCTTTCCCAGCAAATCGATGTCTGCCACGGTCAAGGCAGTCGCTTCCCCGAAGCGAGTCCCGGTCATCACCAGAAAGTTCGTGAAGTCCCTGTACCGCTCCCCCATGTTTTCCATAATCAGGCCGAACTCCGCGTGGGTGAGGAACATCATTTCGTCCTCGGCCTTCTCCACGCTCGGCAGCTGCACGCCACGGCAAGGATTACGCGTGATATACCCAAGCATCTCCGCGGTGTTCATGGACGCCGAGATCAGGCCATGCACGTTCTTGATCGTCTTCGGCGATCGGCCTTTGGCCATCATGGACTTCACCCAGAAGGCAATGGCCCGGTAGTCGAGCTTGTCGACGGGCAGTCCGCCGATGACCTTCTTCACATGAAGGTCGAGCATGGTCTGGTAAGTCTTCACGGTGCCGCTGGATGGTCGAACCAGAAGGTCGATGTGCTCTTGGATCACCTCGGCAACAGTCGGCACTCGCTCGGCGTTTTCGAGGATCGCGTGTTGGGCTACTTCGAAGTTCTGGCCGTTGGCGTCGAGCAACCGTTTGAGGGTCTCTGCTTCAGAATGAGAGGCAAAAGTCAGCCCCTGCGCCTTACGAGTTTTAGGGTCCCGCCAGCGGACCATAAAGGACTGAGAACCGTCCTTCTTGGTGCGTGTAGAGATGCTGGCCATGCATAAAACGCTACGCCGCTGTACACACTTTTAGGGGTTTTGTACACAGTCAGGGGCCATATAGGCCCCTGACCTGCGACAACATCGTGCCCGAGGTGGGACTCGAACCCACACACCTTTCGATACCGCATTTTGAGTGCGGCGCGTCTGCCAATTCCGCCACTCGGGCGCGGAGATACTGGGTGGAAACCAGCTACATTTCTGTGAGCAACGCGATCCGTTCCCAGCACGCGAAACTACTCTACATGCAGATAGGCTGTTTCAAAGAACCGGGCGCGCCGGTTGCAACAAAACCTGCCCCGGATGCGTCCACACTAAGATGGACTTGAACCCGCCGAACCTTTGCAAGGAGATCCCGTGACCGAACAGACGGAGTCCGCACCCGCAGCCCAGCCGGCCCGACGCGTTGTCGTCGCCGAGGATGAGACGCTCATCCGCCTGGACATTATCGAGATCCTGAAGGGCGAGGGTTACGACGTCGTCGGCGAGGCCGATAACGGCGAAAAGGCTGTTGAACTGGCCGAAGAGCTGAAGCCCGATCTTGTCCTGATGGACGTCAAGATGCCCGTCATGGATGGCATCTCCGCCGCTGAGAAGATCGTGAAGGCACGCATCGCTCCGGTTGTGCTCCTCACGGCTTTCAGCCAGAAGGAACTCGTTGAGCGTGCCCGCGACGCCGGCGCCATGGCGTACGTCGTTAAGCCCTTCACCCCGGCCGACCTCGTCCCCGCCATCGAGATCGCCCTCTCCCGCCACGAGGAGATCAAGGCCCTCGAGAACGAGGTTTCGGACCTCCAGGAGCAGTTCGCCACCCGAAAGCTCGTGGAACGCGCCAAGAGCCTCCTGACCACCAAGATGGGCCTCACCGAGCCCGAGGCCTTCCGCTGGATCCAGAAGACCTCCATGGACCGCCGCCTCAGCATGCGCGAGGTCGCCGAGACCATCATCAACCAGGTCAACTAGCACCAAGCCAACGAAGGGCGGCTTCCGGTTCGGAAGCCGCCCTTCTGCGTTCAAAAACCACGACGCCGGAACTCGCCGGTGCGCCCCACGCACCGAAGCGCAGCCCACAAAAGCGAACCACCCGCCGTCGTACTGAACGGACGTCACGCTTAAACGAAAAGCAGGCCCCGCCAACCGGCGGGACCTGCCCATCGAAAACGAAGACTACGCCTTCGCTTTGGACTTCTTCTCAGGCCAAGGACCAACAGGCTCCTTGCGGGAGGAGTCGGGGGCCGAGGTGTCGGCGAGGTCGCCTACCTTGTGGACCTTGAGCGAGTTGGTGGATCCGGCCTGTCCTGGAGGGGAACCGGCTGCGATGACCACCAGGTCGCCTTCCTCAACGAGCTTCATGTCCAGCAGGCTCTTGTCCACCTGGGCGGTCATTTCGTCGGTGTGTCCCACCATGGAGACGAGCACCGGACGGATGCCCCAGGTCAGTGCCAGCTGGTTCCACACGTGCTCAACCGGAGTGAACGCGAAGACCGGCTTGACCGGACGCAGGCGGGACAGACGGCGGGCGGAGTCACCGGACTGGGTGAACGCACAGATGTACTTGGCGTCCAATTGGTCGGCGATTTCCACTGCGGCACGGGTGATGGCGCCACCACGGGTGCGGGGCTTGGTGCCCAGCGGGGGTACGCGCTCCAGGCCGTGCTCTTCGGTGGATTCGATGATCCGGGCCATGGTCTTGACGGTTTCGATCGGGTACTGCCCCACCGAGGTTTCGCCGGAGAGCATTACTGCGTCGGCGCCGTCGAGCACTGCGTTGGCGCAGTCGGAAGCCTCTGCACGGGTCGGGCGGGGGTTGTCGATCATGGATTCGAGGACCTGGGTGGCCACGATGACCGGCTTGGCCCAGCGGCGGGCCAGTTCGATGGCGCGCTTCTGGACGATCGGCACCTCTTCGAGCGGCAGTTCAACACCGAGGTCGCCACGGGCAACCATGATGGCGTCGAACGCGTCGATGATTTCGTGGAGCTGGTCCACGGCCTGGGGCTTTTCGATCTTGGCGATGACCGGTACGCGGCGGCCTTCTTCGTCCATGATTTCGTGGACGCGCTTGATGTCGGCTGCGTCGCGGACGAAGGAGAGGGCAACCAGGTCAACGCCGCGCTTGAGGGCCCAACGGAGGTCGTCCTCGTCCTTTTCGCTCAGCGCGGGAACGTTGACGGCAACACCGGGAAGGTTGATGCCCTTGTTGTTGGAGACCTTGCCGCCAACGGTAACGGTGGCAACAACTTTGACGTCGTCAACTTCAATGGCGCGCAGGGCTACCTTGCCGTCGTCGATGAGCAAAGCGTCGCCAACGTTGACGTCCTCGGTGAGGCTCTTGAGCGTGGTGGAGCAGATGTCCTTGGTACCGGGGACGTCTTCGGTGGTGATGGTGAAGGTGTCGCCAACGGCCAGCTCGTGCGGTCCGTCAACGAAGCGGCCCAGACGGATCTTGGGTCCCTGCAGGTCGGCCATGATGGCCACGGGCTTCTGCAACTGGGCGGAAGCCTTGCGGACGTTCTCGTAGGTGTTGTCGTGCACGGAGTAGTCCCCGTGGCTCATGTTCATACGCGCAACGTCGACGCCGGCCTCCAGCACCGCGAGGGTGTTGTCATAGCTGGAGATAGCCGGGCCGAAAGTTGCCACAATTTTCGCGCGTCTCATATACCTACCCTAAGTAGTGTTCTGCTGATTGAGTAAAAGAACATTCCTGCCGGCGCTATAAGACCGCGATTGCCCGGTCGGTGGGGGCGACCGGTGCCGGGAGGATCGTGCTTCCCATGAGGAACTTATCGACGGCGGCCGCGCACGCACGGCCCTCGGCGATGGCCCACACAATCAGAGACTGGCCACGTCCGGCATCGCCGGCAACGAACACGCCTTCGGTATTCGTCATGTAGTAGCCATCACGGGCAACGTTGCCACGGGCGTCAAACTCTGCACTTACTTGTTCGGTGATGCCTGCCGGCTCGGCGCCGGTGAAGCCGAGGCTGAGGAACACGAGGTCCGCGGGGATGACGCGCTCGGTTCCGGCCTTGGGGAGGCGCTTGCCGTCCACGAACTCCGTTTCGGCAACCTTGACACCGGTCAGCTTGCCGTTTTCGCCAACAAACTCAACGGTGGACGCAAGGTAGGTACGCTCGCCGCCTTCTTCGTGGGCGCTGGCCACCTCGAAGAGGGTGGGGAACGTCGGCCACGGTTGGTGCGACGCACGTTCCAGCGGCGGCTGCTTGCCGATCGCCAGGGTGGTCACCGAGGCTGCCTGGTGGCGGTGCGCGGTACCGATGCAGTCCGCACCGGTGTCGCCGCCACCGAGGATGACCACGTGCTTGCCACGGGCGTCGATGTGGTTTTCGGGGTTCTCCCCCGCCACCACACGGTTGGACGGCACCAAGTAATCCATGGCGAAATGCACGCCGTCGAGGTCGCGGCCGGGGATGGGGAGGTCGCGCGGCACGGTGGCGCCGGTGGCAATCACCACGGCGTCGTAGCGGCGACGCAACTGCTCCCACGTCACGTCCGTACCGACGGCGACGCCGGTGCGGAAGCGGGTGCCTTCGGCCTTCATTTGCTCCAGGCGGCGATCCACTTGGTCCTTCTCCATCTTGAAGTCGGGGATGCCGTAGCGGAGCAGGCCGCCAATCTTGTCATCGCGTTCGTACACGGCAACCGTGTGACCCACGCGTGTCAGCTGCTGAGCGGCCGCAAGGCCGGCAGGGCCGGAGCCAACCACGGCTACCGTCTTGCCGGTGAGGCGCGTCGGCGGCAGCGGCTGGACCCAGTCGTTGTCGAAGGCTTCATCGATGATGGAAACCTCAACCTGCTTGATGGTCACGGCAGGCTGGTTGATGCCCAGCACGCAGGAAGCTTCACACGGAGCCGGGCAAAGGCGCCCGGTCCATTCGGGGAAGTTGTTTGTGGCGTGGAGGCGCTCAATGGCCTCTTCACCCTTGTCCCGCCAGACGAGGTCGTTCCACTCGGGAATGAGGTTGCCCAGCGGACACCCCTGGTGGCAGAACGGAACGCCACAGTCCATGCAGCGGCCGGCCTGGCTCTTCAGGACGCCCTTTTCCTGGGCCTCGTAGACTTCCTTCCAGTCCATGATGCGGACCGGAACGGGACGGCGTGGCTGCGTCTCGCGCTGCCGGACTTTCAGAAATCCGCGTGGATCAGCCACCGGTTACCTCCAGGATTCGGGACCATACTTCTTCGCCGTCGGGGTCGAGGCCCTCTTCGATGGCGTTGAGGCGGGTTTGCAGGACTGCAGCGTAGTCGCGCGGCAGTACCTTGGTGATGCGGGCAGCGGTGTCGTCGAAGTTTTCGAGCAACCGGCCGGCAAGGACGGATTCGGTCTCCTCAACGTGCTTGATGAGCAGGCCGTGGACAATGTCGCGGTCTTCGGCGTCAAGTTCAAGGAGCTGGAGCTCGCCGGAGTCCAGTGCGTCCTTGTTGACGCGCTCAGGCTGCAGGTCCAGCACGTAGGCCGTACCGCCGGACATGCCTGCACCGAAGTTGCGGCCCGTGCGGCCAATGATGAGTGTCTGGCCACCGGTCATGTACTCGCAACCGTGGTCGCCAATACCTTCGACGACGGCTGTGGCACCGGAGTTGCGGACCAGGAAGCGTTCGCCCACCTGGCCACGGAGGAAGAGCTCACCGCTCGTTGCACCGTAACCGATGACGTTGCCTGCAATGACGTTGCGCTCTGCCTGGAACACGTTGGTGCGGTCCGGGCGGACAATGATGCGTCCACCGGAGAGGCCCTTGCCAACGTAGTCGTTGGAGTCGCCGAACATGCGCAGGGTGATGCCTGCGGGCAGGAAGGCGCCCAGGGACTGACCGGCCGTGCCGTTGAGCGTGACGTCGATCGTGTCGGTCGCAAGAACATCGGTGCCGAACGTCTTGGTCACCACATGGCCCAGCATGGTACCCACGGAACGGTCCGTGTTGATGACGTCCAGGGTGATCTTGACGGGCATGCGGTCGCTGAGTGCTTCCTGGGCCATGGTGATGAGCCGCTGGTCGAAGTGCTTGTCCAGCTCGTGGTTCTGGCCCACCATATTGCGCAGCGGCACGTCGTCGTCGAACTCAAGGCCGTGCAGGATCGGATCGAGATCCAGGCCGTCGGCCTTCCAGTGGTCGATCGCGTCGCGGGTGTCCAGCACCTCGGCGTGGCCAATTGCCTCTTCGATGCTGCGGAAACCAAGCTCGGCAAGGATTTCGCGGACTTCCTCTGCGAGGAACTCGAAGAAGTTGACCACGAATTCGGGCTTGCCGGAGAACCGGGCGCGAAGCTCGGGGTTCTGCGTGGCCACACCCACCGGGCAGGTGTCCAGGTGGCAGACGCGCATCATGATGCAGCCTTCAACCACCAGCGGAGCCGTAGCGAAACCGAACTCTTCGCCACCGAGCAGCGCGGCAATGACAACGTCGCGGCCGGTCTTGAGCTGGCCGTCAACCTGGACCACCACACGGTCGCGCAGGCCATTGAGCATCAGGGTCTGCTGCGTCTCGGCGAGACCGAGTTCCCACGGCACACCCGCATGCTTGAGCGAGTTCAGCGGCGAGGCGCCGGTACCGCCGTCGTGACCTGACACAAGCACGACGTCGGCCTTCGCCTTGGTCACGCCGGACGCCACGGTGCCGATCCCGACTTCCGAAACCAGCTTCACATGCACCCGTGCCGAAGGGTTGGCGCGCTTGGCATCGTAGATGAGCTGCGCGAGGTCTTCGATCGAGTAGATGTCGTGGTGCGGCGGTGGGGAAATAAGGCCCACGCCGGGGGTCGAGTGACGGGTCCGGGCCACCCAGGGGTAGACCTTCTGCGCCATCAGCTGGCCACCTTCGCCGGGCTTGGCACCCTGGGCCATCTTGATCTGGATGTCGTCGGCGTTGGTCAGGTACAGGCTGGTCACACCGAAGCGGCCGGACGCGATCTGCTTGATGGCGGAGCGGCGCTCCGGATCCAGCAGGCGGTCCACATCTTCGCCGCCTTCACCCGTGTTGGACTTGGCGCCCAAACGGTTCATGGCAATGGCGAGGGTCTCGTGCGCTTCCTTGGAGATGGAGCCGTAGCTCATGGCTCCAGTGGAGAAACGCTTGACGATGCTGGAGACCGGCTCCACTTCCTCGAGCGGGACCGCAGGGCGGATACCGTCCTTGAACTTAAGCAGGCCGCGCAAGGTCATCAGGTTTTCGGACTGGTCGTCAACACCCTTGGTGTACTGCTTGAAGATGTCGTAGCGGCGTTCGCGCGTGGCGTGCTGCAGGCGGAACACCGTCTCCGGGTTGAAGAGGTGCGGCTCGCCGTCGCGGCGCCACTGGTACTCGCCGCCACCCAGGAGCGGGCGGTGCGGGTGCTCGATGCCACCCTCGGGGTAGGCCATCTGGTGGCGCGCCGAGACTTCTGCAGCGATGACTTCCAGGCCCACGCCGCCCAACTGGGAGTGCGTGCCGGAGAAGAATTCGTCCACGAGTTCCTGGGACAGGCCCAGGGCTTCGAACGTTTGTGCGCCGGTGTAGGAAGCAACCGTCGAGATGCCCATCTTGGACATGATCTTCAGGACGCCCTTACCCAGGCCCTTGATGAGGTTGTAGACACCGTCTTCGGGAGTCACGCCCACAACATCGCCGTTGGAGATCAGCTGTTCCACGGACTCCATGGCAAGGTACGGGTTGACGGCGGAAGCGCCGTAACCAATCAGCACTGCCACGTGGTGCGTCTCGCGGACGTCTCCGGCCTCAACCACCAAAGCGGTCTTGGTGCGGTTGGCGCTGCGGAGCAGGTGGTGGTGCACGGCGCTGACCAGCAGGAGCGATGGGATCGGTGCCCACTGCGCGTTGGAGTCACGATCGGAGAGCACAATGTACTGCACGCCGCGGTTGATGGCGCCGGAAACCTGCTCGCAGATTTCGGTCAGGCGGGCACGCAGGGCTGCTTCTCCACCCTCGGGGCGGTAGAGACCGCGCACCTTCATGGCGATGCGGTCGCCGTCGGCGTTTTCGATGTTCGCGATCTTGGCGAGCTGGTCGTTGTTGATCACGGGGAACGGCAGCGAGATCTGCGGCTGGCGGACCTGCTTGCCGTCCAGAAGGTTGCCGTTGGGACCGATGGCGCACTTCAGCGACGTGACCAGCTCTTCGCGGATGGCATCCAACGGTGGGTTGGTGACCTGGGCGAAGGACTGCACGAAGTAGTCGAACAGCAGGCGGGGTCGCTTGGAGAGCACCGCAACAGGGGTGTCGGATCCCATGGCGCCCAAGGGCTCGGCTCCGGTACGGGCCATCGGTCCAAGCAGGATCTTCAGTTCCTCGGTGGTGTAGCCGAAGGTCCGCTGGCGGATGTTGACCGACGCCGCGGTATGCAGCACGTGCTCACGCTCGGGGAGCTCGTTGATGTCGATCAGGTTGTCCTTGAGCCACTCGGCCCACGGGTTGGCGGCAGCAACCTCGGCTTTGACCTCGGCGTCGTCGATGATGCGGCCGGCTTCGGTGTCCACCAGGAACATCTTGCCGGGGGCAACACGGCCCTTCTTGACCACGTTGGACGGCTCCACCTCGATGACGCCGACTTCGGAGGCGAAAACGATCAGGCCGTCTTCAGTGATCCAGTAGCGTCCCGGGCGCAGGCCGTTGCGGTCCAGGGTGGCGCCAACGAGGTTGCCGTCGGTGAAGGAAACAGCTGCGGGACCGTCCCACGGCTCCATGAGCAGCGAGTGGTATTCGTAGAAGGCGCGGCGTGCCGGATCCATGGTGGCGTGGTTCTCCCACGCCTCCGGGATCATCATCATGATCGAGTGCGTGATGGGCCGTCCGGAGAGCCAGAGGAGCTCGGCTACTTCGTCGAAGGACGCAGAGTCGGAAGCGCCCGGCGTACAGATCGGGTACAGCTCTTCCGGGGTGTCGCCGAGCAGCGGGCTGGCGAGTTGCGACTGCCGTGCCCGCATCCAGTTCCGGTTGCCCTTGACCGTGTTGATCTCGCCGTTGTGGGCGATGGTGCGGAAAGGCTGGGCCAACGGCCAGGAGGGGAAGGTGTTGGTGGAGAAGCGCGAGTGGACGATCGCAAGCTTGGTCTTGAAGCGCTTGTCCGAGAGGTCCGGGTAGAACGGCTCCAGCTGGGCGGTGGTCAGCATGCCCTTGTACACAATGGTGCGGGAGGACAGCGACGGGAAGTACACGCCGAACTTGTTCTGGGCACGCTTGCGGATCCGCCAGGCGCGGGAGTCGAGTTCGTTGCGCTCAAGCTGCTCGCCAGTGGCCGAAGCAAAGAACGGCTGGGAGAAGTAAGGCATGCAGGCGCGGGCCATGGCACCAACCAGGTCGGCCACCACAGGAACTTCGCGCCAGCCCAGGACGGTCAGGCCCTCGTCGGCAGCCAACGACTCGATGCCGGCCTTTGCTGTTGCTGCTTCGCGCGACTCGGCGGGGAGGAACGCCGTTCCAACCACGTACTGTCCGGGAGCCGGGAGTTCGAATTCGGTGACGGCCCGGAAGAACTCGTCCGGTACCTGCATGAGCAGGCCTGCGCCGTCACCGGTGCCCTCATCGGCGCCAACGGCACCGCGGTGTTCGAGATTGCGGAGCGCAGTCAGTGCCGCTTCCACGATGTCGTATCCCGGTTCCCCGCGGAGCGTGGCAATAATGGCCAGGCCGCAGGCGTCCTTCTCCGCATCGGGGTTGTAAAGCCCCTGGGCCTCCGGAAGCGCAGCGAAGCGCTTGAACGGAGACATGGCACCCTGGGGTTCGATGTTTTCGGACCAACCGGGGTTATGAAGATGGGTCATGGGAGACGTCCTTCCTCGTGATCGTGCGTATGGAAGGGACAACGTTGGCCCCACCTTGCTTGCCTGTGATGGGCACAACAAAGCGCTAGTTATTGGAAATTGTAGGCCAGCCAGCCTTGCGAAACTAACAGTTACGCAGACCACTGGCCCCGGCGAGACCGGTGAACATCGGTATGTTGCGATCCGGATTCCGGGGTGCCACGACGCTGTGGACTGGGCCCTACGAGCGGTGACTCTGTTGCCCCTTTACCGAAAGCGACTACTTGGTGTCGTCAGCCTTCGGCGTAGATCCGGGGGCCTTCCTTGCGGCAGTCGCGGCAGTTTCGGAGCCCGGCGTGGCCTGAGCCGCCTTACCGGAATCCCCTGCTGCTTCCTGCGGCTCGTCAACGTGGCCCGGATCGCTTTGGTTATCAGGGAGATTATCACGGGAACCACTATCTGAGACAGATCGTTCCACATCATGACTGGTGACGCTCGTCACCGAAGCGGCATCTTTGGCGGGTGCCGCCTCGGGCTCCCGTCCCGCCAAATACGGGGTATCAGGCACCGGTCGGCCACCGCGTCCGAGGATCAGGAAGATCACCATGGCCACGACGAACACCAGGATGCTCGTCCAAACATTAAGCCGGGTGGTGATCCCGAAGAGGGTGATTTGCTCGGCGTCGTCTATCCTTAGCGCTTCGATCCACACGCGGCCAACGGTGTAGTACATGGCGTAAAGCCAGAACAGGCGTCCACGGCGGAAGTGGAACCTGCGGTCCAGGACCAGGAGCAGCCCAACGCCCAACAAGTTCCACAAGGACTCATAGAGGAACGTGGGGTGGAACAGGGTATCGGCAGGCATTCCGGCCGGGAAGTTCGCATTGGCAGGATCGATCTGCAGCCCCCACGGAAGCGTGGTGGGCGCCCCGAACAGCTCCTGGTTGAACCAGTTGCCCCACCGTCCGATCGCCTGGGCGAGCAAGAGGCCCGGAGCCGCCACGTCGAGGAACGCCGTCAGCTTCAGCCCGGCACGACGGCAGCCAATCCAGGCACCTACTGCCCCCAACACCACAGCACCCCAAATACCGAGGCCGCCGCGCTGGATCTGTGGGATCAGGGAAAGGTCACCGGTGCCGTCGAAGCCAGGACCGAAGTATGCATCCGGTGACGAAAACACGTGGTACAGGCGCCCGCCGATAATGCCAAACGGAATGGCCCAGATGGCAATGTCCCACAGGCTGCCCTCGGGAGCGCCGCGACGCTTCCAGCGGACGGACGTCAGCCATAGGCCAACGATGATGCCCGCAAGGATGCAGAGCGCATACGCATGGATGCGCAACGTCCCCCACGGCAGCGGAATATCGAAACCGGACCACGAGGGACTCGGGATACTCAAGGGGACCATTGCCGCTGCGTGGAGGACGGTCTGCATGGGGCTTTGCTGTTCCTTTTCCTAGGCGTCTGCAGCTGCGCGGCCCAAACCGGCGCTGAGGTTCTTGGTGAGTTGCCCGACGGCGTCGACGCCGCCATCGCGGAGGGCCGCCACCAAGGCGGTTCCAACGATCACACCGTCGGCGTAAGCGGCGATTTCGCGGACGTGGTCCGGGTTGGAAACACCCAGGCCGACGCATACCCGCTCGGCTCCTGCGGCGTGTGCACGGGCAACAACGTCTTCGGCACTGCTGCTGACCGACTGGCGGGCACCGGTGACACCCATGATGGACACACCGTAAACGAATCCACGGCTGGCCTTCACAGTCATGTCCAGGCGTTCAGGCGTCGAGGAGGGCGCCACCAGAAATACCCGGTCCAGACCGTACTTGTCCGATGCTTCGAACCATTCGTCAGCCTCGTCCGGGATGAGGTCCGGCGTGATGAGGCCCGCTCCCCCGGCTTCAGCGAGGCGCCGCGAGAACTCGTCCACGCCCATGCGCATCACCGGGTTCCAGTAGGTCATGACCAACACTGCCGCGTCCGTAACCGCGGTGATGCCGGCAACGACGTCGAAGACGTTGGAAACGCGGAACCCGTTGGCAATGGCTTCCGTGGTGGCTGCCTGGATAACGGGGCCGTCCATCACGGGGTCAGAGTACGGAATGCCGATCTCGATGAGGTCGGCGCCGTTGCGCGCCAGGGCAATGCCGGCGTCGATGCTTTCCTGCACGGTCGGGTATCCGGCGGGCAGGTAGCCGATCAGGGCGGCACGTCCTTCGGCCTTGGCACGGTCGATGGCGGCAGCAGATTTGCTGGCGAATTGTTCAGTCATTAGTCCTGGTCCCCGTTCACGTCTGCGGCTGCCTCGGAAGATCGCTCCGATGGGCCTTTGGGCTTGCGCGTGGACAGGGTGGTCCCCCGCACGTGCCCCTCATCGTCGAGCATGTTGAACCAGGCCGCCGCGGTTTCCACATCCTTGTCGCCACGACCGGACAGGTTGACGATCACGGAAACCTCGGCAGGATTGTCCTTGCCCTCAGTGAGACGCTGCCCCACCTTGATGGCGCCGGCCAGGGCGTGGGAGGACTCGATGGCAGGGATGATGCCTTCGGTGCGGCACAAGAGGCTGAAGGCGTCCATTGCTTCGGTATCGGTAATGGGCTCGTAGGTGACCCGTCCGATGTCGGCAAGGTAGGAGTGTTCCGGGCCAACGCTTGGGTAGTCCAGGCCTGCCGAGATGGAATGGGATTCGATCGTCTGTCCGTCCTCGTCCTGCATGAGGTAGGAGCGGGCACCGTGGAGCACACCCGGGCGGCCAAGGGAAATAGCTGCTGCATGCCGGCCGGTTTCCACGCCCTCGCCGCCGGCTTCGAAGCCGTAGATCTTCACGGAGGCGTCATCCAGGAAGCTGTGGAACAGGCCTATTGCGTTGGATCCACCGCCGATGCAAGCGCAGATGGCGTCCGGGAGCTTCCCGGTCTGCTCCAGGATCTGGGCGCGGGCCTCTTCGCCGATCACCTCGTGGAAGAACCGGACCATGGCCGGGAACGGGTGGGCTCCAGCGGCTGTGCCGAGGAGGTAGTGGGTGTTCTCCACGTTGGAGACCCAGTCGCGGAGGGCGTCGTTGATGGCGTCCTTCAGCGTCTGGGAACCGTTGGTTACGGGCACCACGGTTGCACCAAGAAGCTGCATGCGGGCAACGTTGAGCGCCTGGCGGCGGCAGTCCTCGGCTCCCATGTAGACGACGCATTCGAGGCCAAGGAGGGCCGCTGCAGTGGCACTGGCTACGCCGTGCTGTCCGGCGCCGGTCTCGGCAATGACCCGGGTCTTGCCCATGCGCTTGGCCAGGAGCGCCTGGCCAAGGACGTTGTTGATCTTGTGGGATCCGGTGTGGTTGAGGTCTTCGCGCTTCAGGAAGATCCTGGCCCCACCGGCGTGCTTCGAGAAGTTCCTGGCCTCGGTGAGCAGCGACGGACGGCCGGAGTAGTTCTTGTTGAGGTCCTTCAGCTGGGCGAGGAACTCGGGATCGGCCTTTGCCTTCTCGAACGTGTCCTGGACTTCGTCAAGGGCGGCGATGAGGGACTCGGGCATCCAACGGCCACCGTACTTGCCGAAGTAGGGTCCCGCGGCATTGCGCAGCGAGGTGCCACCTGCCAGGAATGCGTCGGCCGCATTCTGCTCCGAGCCGGCTGTTGGCGCGTCCACCATCAGTCTCACCGTCCTGTTCCAGTTAGTTGGGTAGTTCACGTGCCACAAGGCAGCCTCGGGCGATTGCCCGGGCTGCCTCATGGCTGTCGCCTTGCTTCAGGTACTGCCTCAGTTCCTGACGGCGATGGCGGCAGCTCCAGCTGCCTTGAATTCAGAGATGCGTTCGCGGGGCGTCTGGTCGCTGACCAAAGCCTCGCCCACCAGGATGGCGTTCGCGCCGCTGGCGGCGTAGTGGCTGACGTCGTCCGCGGTGCGCACGCCGGATTCGGCGACCACAACCGCCTCAGCCGGGATCAGTCCTGCCAGCGTCCCGAAAACCGAACGGTCGACGTCGAGCGTCTTGAGGTTGCGGACGTTGACCCCGATGATCCGTGCCTCAGCCGCGATGGCACGCTCGATTTCCTGTTCCGTATGCGTCTCCACGAGCACGTTCATGCCGAGTTCGTGGCTCAGGGCGCTGTAGTCCGCCAGTTGGGCATCGGACAGCGCAGCAACGATCAGCAGGATGAGGTCCGCGCCGTGTGCCCGGGCTTCGTGGATCTGGTACTCGTCCACCGTGAAGTCCTTGCGCAACAGCGGGACATCGACGGCGGCCCGGACAGCATCGAGGTCGGCCAGGGAACCGCCGAAGCGGCGCTGCTCGGTCAGCACGCTGATCACGGAGGCTCCGCCATCCGCGTACTGGACGGCAAGGGATGCGGGATCGGAGATCGGCGCCAGGTCACCCTTGGAGGGACTGCGGCGCTTGATCTCCGCGATGACCTTGAGTTCATCGCGGCTGGCAGACGGACCACCCAGGGCGGCCCATGCGTCACGGGCCGGGCTCGCTGCTGCGATGCGGTCCTTGAGCTCTACCGGGGACACAAGACGGCGGCGGGCCTCCATGTCCTCCTTGACGCCGACAATGATGTCATCAAGAACGGTCACGATCAGTGGCCGTTGTTCTGCAGCTTGCTGCCGCCCACTCCGTAGCCGGCTTTGCGCATGGCCCAACCAACAATGAGGCCGATGACCATGACCACGATTCCGCCAATGAAGATCGGGGTGTTGGCGATCACGAAGGCGATGGAAGAAATCAGGGCGCCAACGAGCATCACAATGACGCAGGTCCAGGCAGCCGGGCTGTTGCCGTGACCGATGGCGTCGGCGTGGCTGGCCATCTTGGACTCTGCTTGGTTTGCGGACACAGTGGTTTTGCTCATGTGGAATCTCCTCGGGATGAATACTGCTTACATTCTGCCATTTATTGACGGCGGCCGGGACATCGTCCGACGTCAGGGCGGAGCGTGTGCCCTTTTATTGCACGACGCCGGTCCGCGAGCGGGTTGGGCGGCTTACGTGGGGTCTTCCCCACGGGAGAGGCTGTCCCAACTGTCGATCTCGTCAACCGGCCCGCTGCCACCGGCTACGCCGCTGCCCGCCTTGTCATACTTGGTGCGGCTCTTCCAGTAACGTCCGGCCAAGGGCAGCATCACGGCGCACACCCCCAGGAAGGCCCCGGCTACGATCGCCACCACCGGGAACAACGTCGTGGCCACCTCTGCCTGACCGCCCGACACACCTGTTGCGCCGGCGATGGATCCTTGCGCGGCACCGAGGGGGTCGCCCAATACGGTGACGGCGGCCAGGATGATGCCCACGGCAGACAACGCGATGATGGCAGCAATGATCCAGCGGGCAATGCGGCCCGCGATGGACGCCGCCAGCCCACCCGCCAGGGAGACCAGCGCAAGCGCAGTCACGGCCGTGGCAGCTTTGTTCCCCTGCACCTGGAGATCGGCAGTGGAGGCCGTGGCGGGATCCAGGTGGACAGTGATCCAGGTCTGCGTGGTGGTTCCAAACACTGCGAAGGCCAGGATTGTCGTCGCCAGCACCAGCGTGGATTTCCTGGCCCACCGTGGTTGGGTGGATGCCGCCTTGACGGGTGCCTTGGCCGTCATGAGGCGGGCGTCCCGTCGTCGAAGGTTCCGGCGTCTGTTGTTCCGGCGTCCGGGACGGTTTCCGCTGTGATGTTCTGCAGCGACCCGGCCGTGTGCACCGCACGCAGCGGGGCAGCGGCCTTGTTGACAGTTTCCAGGGCTTCGGATGGCTTGTGGGAATCGGCCACGATCCCGCCGCCGGCCTGTACATAGGCGCGACCCTCACGCAGGAGCGCGGAACGGATGGCGATAGCCATATCCATGTCGCCGGCAAAGTCCAGGTAACCCACCACGCCGCCGTAGATGCCGCGGCGGTGCGGTTCGAGTTCATCCAGCAGGCGCAGGGCCCGCGGCTTGGGAGCGCCGGACAGGGTGCCCGCGGGGAAGGTCGCCTTAAGGACGTCGTACGCCTTCGCATCAGGCGCCAATTCACCAACCACCGTGGAGACCAGGTGCATGATGTGGCTGAAGCGCTCAACTTCCATGAACTGGGTGACGTCCACCGTTCCCGCAACGCAGACCTTGGAGAGGTCGTTGCGGGAAAGATCCACGAGCATCAGGTGCTCGGCGCGTTCCTTCTGGTCCGCGAGGAGCTCAGTGGCCAAGGCCTTGTCCGCTTCCACAGTCTTGCCACGCGGGCGGGACCCCGCGATGGGGTGGGTAATGACTTCGCCGCCGGTGACGGTAACCAGGGCCTCCGGGGAGGACCCGACGATCGAGTATTCCCTGCCATCGGCGTCTGCCAGGCTGAAGACGTACATGTAAGGGCTCGGGTTGGTGTTCCGGAGTACCCGGTAGACATCCAGCGGATCTGCGGCACATTCCATTTCGAAACGGCGCGAAATCACCACCTGGAACACTTCCCCGTCAACGATCGCTTCCTTGCCTCGGTCGATCGCCTCCAGGTACTGGTTCTCGTCCCAGCGTTCCTGCACGCTGGACGCGAAGTCCAACGCAGCTGCTTCCAGGACGGAGACAGGCTGGGCCACGGGCGTGCTGACCTGTTCCAACAAGGACTTCACGCGTGCCACGGCGTCATGCCACGCCTCATCCACGCGCTCGGTGCTGTTGTCGAAGTTGATGGCGTTGGCAATGAGCAGCACCGTGCCGTCCACGTTGTCATGGACGGCCATGTCCGTGACGAGGTTCAGGGCCATTTCAGGCAGGTGCAGGTCGTCTTCCGGCGGCGTTGTCAGTCGTTCCCAGTGGCGCACGGCCTCCCAGCCCAGGAATCCAACCAGGCCGGACGTGAAGGGGGGAAGGCCTTCGAAACGGTCGGTCTGCAGGGCGGCGATGGTGTCCCGCACCGCTTCAACGGGATTACCGCCCACGGGGACGCCAACGGGCGGTTCGCCGATCCAGTGCGCCTGTCCGTCCTTGGTGGTCAGGGTGGCACGCGACTGGGCGCCGATAAACGAGTACCGGGACCAGGCACCTCCCACAGCTGCGGATTCCAGGAGGAAGGTACCCGGCTGGCCCTTGGCCAGCTTGCGGTACAGCCCGATCGGCGTCTCGGCATCGGCCAGGACTTTGAGTCGGACGGGGATGACACGGCTGTGGACGGCGAGTTCGCGGAACTCTTCCAGGCCCGGGCTGATGATTCCAAGGTCCTGCATGGCTATTCTTTCCGCCTTCGGTATGAGGTGGTTCGTCAGTAAAAGGGTGGGTGCCTAGTCGCGGTGACCCGTGACGACCGTGAAGTCGCGCCCGTCGAAGCAGGTCCGGGTCCCGGTGTGGCAGGCAGCGCCAACTTGGTCCACGCGGACCAGCAGGGCATCGCCGTCGCAGTCAAGGGCGACTGACTTCACGAACTGAACGTGTCCGGAAGTGTCGCCCTTGCGCCAGTACTCCTGGCGCGAACGGGAGTAGAACGTCACCCTTCCCGTGGTCATGGTGCGGCGGAGTGCTTCGTCATCCATCCAGCCCAGCATGAGGACCTCGTTGGTGTCGTGCTGCTGGATGATGGCGGCTACAAGGCCGGCGGAATCGCGCTTAAGGGCGCCTGAGATCGACTCTGGAAGGGTCCCTGCGGGGTCGCTGGGGAACTCCACGGCAGGAGTTGGACTGGGTGCGGGCTGCTCTGACATCAGATCAAGTCTAGTGCCTTTGGGAGACCCCGGTTTCTGCGGCGGTTCCACTGCGCAACAGAGCCCTGATCGTGCTAGTTTCACAAGTGATGCATTTCGTCGATCCTTCCCGTGAAGTACTGGCCGAAACCCTGCTGGCGGCCGGGCCTGACTCCCCCACGCTCTGCGAAGGGTGGCTCACCCGGGATCTCGCCGCGCACCTTTACCTGCGCGAACGCAAGGCGGCAGTAGGGCTGGGCCTGCTGATTCCCAGCCTCGGCAAGGCCTCGGACAAGGCCACGTCCAAACTGGCGGCAAGGCTTAAAACCACTGATGATTACGCCGAACTGGTGAAGACCTTCAGGGCAGGCCCGCCGGCACTCTCCCCCCTGAAGATCAAGGCCCTCGACGAGACTTCCAACCTGATCGAATATTTCGTGCACACGGAGGACATCCGCCGTGCCGGGGACCGCTGGGCACCCCGCGCCCTGGATGAGGCCTACTCGGATGCGCTGTGGGATGAACTGATCAAGCGGGCTGCCTACTTGTACCGCGGCGTGGACCTTGGCATCGTCCTTGTCCGCCCCACGGGACCCCGGCACGTTGCCAAGCGGGCACCCGTTTCGGTGGCGATCGTCGGCGATCCAGGCGAGTTGCTGATGCACGCCCACGGCAGGACCAACCAAGCCCTGGTCACTTTCGAAGGCCAGCCGGACGCCGTCGCCCTCTTGCAGTCGGCTGACATCGGACTTTAGACACCAACGCGGGGTCACTTCCGGCCCATCAGGGACGATGGGCCGGAAGTGACCCCGCGTTGCTGTCTGTTGCCTAGCGTACTTCGAAACCCGCTTCGCGGATGGCGGTCTTGACCTGGGCAATCATGTCATCCGGACCGAAGTGGAAAACGGAGGCGGCCAGGACGGCGTCGGCGCCGGCTTCCACGGCGGGCGGGAAGTGCGCCGGCTCGCCGGCACCGCCGGAAGCGATGATCGGAATATTGACCGCGGCGCGGACCAGGCGGATGAGCTCCAGGTCGAAGCCGTCCTTGGTACCGTCCGCATCGATCGAGTTCAACAGGATCTCGCCGACTCCACGGTCGGCGGCTTCCTTGGCCCAGGCGATGGCGTCGATTCCGGTCCCGGTACGCCCGCCGTGGGTGGTCACCTCAAAACCGGACGACGTCGGGGCGTCGCCTTCGCGGGTACGGCGCGCATCCACGGACAACACAAGCACCTGCGAACCAAAGTGGCGGGTGATCTCGTCAATGACTTCCGGGCGTGCAACGGCAGCGGTGTTGATGGACGCCTTGTCCGCACCGAAGCGAAGCAGCTTGTCCACTTCGGCCACGCCACGTACGCCGCCACCGACGGTGAGCGGAATGAAGACTTCCTCGGCGGTCCTGCGCACAACATCGAACGTCGTTTCGCGGTTGCCGGAGGAGGCGGTGACGTCGAGGAACGTCAGCTCGTCCGCTCCCCCATTGTCGTAGCGGTGGGCCAGTTCAACCGGGTCCCCGGCGTCGCGCAGGCCTTCGAAGTTGACTCCCTTGACCACGCGGCCGGCGTCAACGTCGAGGCAGGGAATAACGCGTACGGCTACAGCCATGTGCTGCTCCTCTGGTGATCGGGCCGGGTCAGATGCGGCAGGCGTGGATGCTGCTGACCAGGATGGCGCGCGCGCCGAGGTCGTAGAGCTCGTCCATGATGCGGTTGGTTTCCTTCTTCGGAACCATGGACCGTACGGCAACCCATTCGGAGTCGCGCAACGGCGAAACGGTGGGCGATTCCAGTCCGGGGGTCAGCGCAGCGGCGTCTTCCACCAGGTCCTTGCGGATGTCGTAATCCATCAGCACGTACTGGCGTGCCACGAGGACACCCTGCAGGCGACGAATAAGGACGTCGATTTCCTTCGCGGTGCCGTTGGCGGCGCCACCGGGTCCGGTGCGGCGGATCAGGACAGCCTCGGAACGCAGGATCGGATCGCCGAAGATTTCCATGCCCGCAGCCTTAAGGGTGTTCCCCGTTTCCACGACGTCAGCGATCGCATCGGCCACACCGAGGCGTACCGAAGATTCAACGGCGCCGTCGAGGCGGACCACTGTGGCGTTGACGCCGCGTTCGGCGAGGTAGTCGCGCAGGAGGCCGTCATAGCTGGTGGCCAGGCGCTTGCCTTCGAGCTGCTCGACGCCGGAAAAGTCACCGACGGGACCGGCGAACCGGAACGTGGAAGGGGCAAAGCCCAAAGGAAGCAGCTCTTCGGCTTCCACCTTGGCATCCAGCAGGAGGTCGCGGCCGGTAATGCCTACATCCAGGGTTCCCTGTCCCACGTATACCGCGATGTCGCGGGGGCGAAGGAAGAAGAACTCGATGTCGTTGTCGGGATCAACCATCACCAATTCGCGGCTGTCGCGGCGCTGGCGGTAGCCTGCCTCGGACAACATGGCGGAAGCGGCTTCTGACAGGGATCCCTTGTTCGGGACTGCTACACGGAGCATGGGAAAGACTTTCTGTTTGGAAGGGAGGTTTCAGGCACATGGGCCACGCGGGAGGCTCCGGCTGGGGTATCCCACCCGTTGAGGGGTGGCGAAGCAGGCGGAGTGGCGTGGCTAGAGATGCTTGTAAACGTCCTCCAGGCTGAGGCCCTTGGCGAGCATGAGGACCTGCAGGTGGTACAGCAACTGGGAGATTTCCTCGGCAGCAGCTTCGTCGGATTCGTGCTCCGCGGCCATCCAGACTTCGGCGGCTTCTTCAACGACTTTCTTGCCGATGCCATGGATTCCGGAGTCCAGTTCAGCGACCGTGCGCGAACCTGCCGGGCGGGTCGCTGCTTTCTCACTCAGTTCTGCGAACAGCGTCTCGAAATTCTTCACGCCCTACAGACTACTTGCTTCGTGGCTGGCCCCGCTTGTTGGGGCGTTGCATGACGAAGGGGATGTGAGTGAACACACACCCACATCCCCTACCGGCCAGCAAACAAAACTAGCTGAACTGCTTGAGGGTGACCGCCGTGGCCAGGGCGGCAGTGACTGCTTCGTGGCCCTTGTCCTCGGAGGAACCGGGAAGCCCGGCACGGTCCAGGCCCTGCTGTTCGGTGTCGCACGTGAGGACGCCGAAACCTACCGGCACGCCGGTGCGGACGCTCACGTCGGTCAGTCCGGAAGTGGCCGCCTGGCAGACGTAGTCGAAGTGCGGCGTGCCACCGCGGATGACCACACCGAGGGCAACTACGGCGTCAAAATGCGGAGCCAGCCTGGCTGCTGCCACAGGGAGTTCGAAACTCCCGGGAACCCGGAGCACCGTGGGTTCGGCGATCCCGGCTTCCTTGGCGGCGCGGAGGGCGCCGTCCAGGAGGCCATCCATGATCTGGGTATGCCAACTGGCCGCAACAATGGCCAGCTTCAGTTGCGAGGTTTCCTCGGGGTTGAGGGTTGTGAGGTCGATGGTGGGCGCGCCGTGTCCGCTCATTGTTTACCGTAAATCCGTTCAGTCTTGTTTGTTGTCGAAAGCGTGGGGGTTTTTGCCATTGCCTGCGGGCTCGGTTTCGAGCGTCAGCAGGTGGTCCATCCGGTCTTTCTTGGTCTGCAGGTAGCGCAGGTTCTGCTCGCGGGACGGCACCTCGGTAGGCACCATTTCCACCACCGTGACGCCGGCCTGGGCCAGCCGGTTCTGCTTGTCCGGGTTGTTGCTGAGCAGCCGGACCTCGTGGAGGCCCATTTCTGCCAGGATCTGGCCGGCAGCGTTGTAGGAGCGGGCGTCAACGGGAAGGCCCAGCTGTTCATTGGCCTCCACAGTGTCGAATCCGGCTTCCTGCAGGGCGTAGGCCTTGATCTTGTTGGCCAGGCCGATGCCACGGCCTTCCTGGCCGCGCAGGTACAGGAGCGTGCCGCCTTCGGCATGGATCAGCTCCAGGGCAAACGCCAATTGCTCCCCGCAATCGCAGCGGTAGGATCCGAACACGTCACCGGTCAGGCATTCCGAATGCAACCGGACCAAGGGCGCACGCCCGTCCGCGGGAGGGTTGGGCGAGCTGACCGCAAGGTGCTCAACACCGGTTTCGTGGTCCGTCCATGCCTGGGCTACGAAATCACCGAAAGCGGTGGGCAATTGCACAATGGGCCCACCGGACACCGGATGGGGTGCGCGCTCCGAATCGCTGCTGCGTCGCGTCGTGGATGCCGTCATCGCTTCTCCTCGTCTGCCACCGAAATGTGTGCGTTGGGATTCAGTGCCCCTTCGGACTCTACCGCCTCCACGAATGCCACCAGGTCCTCGATCGAAATGAGGGGACATCCGTGCTCGGCGGCGAAGTCGCGCAGGCTGTCCAAGCGCATCATTTCGCCATCGTCGTGTACCAACTCAGCGATCACACCCACGGGAGCCAGGCCGGCCAGGCGGCACAAGTCCACTGCCGCTTCCGTGTGGCCGGGGCGTTCACGCACTCCTCCCTTAACCGCACGGAGGGGGAAAATATGCCCGGGACGGGTGATGGCGGCCGGAGTGCTGCCCGGATCTGCGAGGATCCTGGCAGTCAACGCGCGGTCCGTGGCAGAAATACCGGTGCTCACGCCTTGGGCGGCATCGCACGAAACGGTGTACGCGGTACCCTTCGCATCCTCGTTGACGGCCACCATCTGCGGAAGCGCCAGAGCATCGGCCCGCGCGCCTTCGAGCGGCACGCAGATCACCCCGGACGAATAGCGGATGGTCCATCCCATGAGGGCAGGAGTGGCGTGCTGTGCCGCGAAGATGATGTCGCCTTCGTTCTCGCGGTCTTCGTTGTCCACCACGATCACGGCCTTGCCCGCGGCCATGGCCTCGATGGCTGCTTCGACCGGATCCAGGCCCTGGCGGTGGATGGTGTCCGGGGTGGTCTTGGCTGGCGTGCTCATCGCGCTGCCTCCTGTGTTGCTGCTGTGGTGTCGTCTCCTGCACGGTGCGCGGGGTTCCCCTGCGGGGCGAAGGAGAGCAGGCGTTCGGTGTACTTGGCCAGCACGTCCACTTCCAGGTTCACGTTCGCTCCGAGGGCCTTCGCGCCGAGGCCGGTTTCCTCAAGAGTGGTGGGGATCAGCCCCACTTCGAACCATGGTTCCGGCGCCGCGGCAGGGCTGACAGCGGTGACGGTCAGCGAAACACCGTCGACGGCGATCGAACCCTTTTCGGCGATATACCGTGCCAGCGGGGCCGGGACGCCAAAACGCAGGCGGTCCCAATTGCCTTGGGCTTCCCGTTCCCGGAGTTCCCCGACGCCGTCCACGTGCCCTTGGACAACGTGTCCGTCCAGGCGGCCCCCTGCAGGCACGCAGCGTTCAAGGTTGACGGAGTCGCCCGGCACAAGTTGCCCGATCGTGGTACGGACCAGGGTCTCCCCCATGACGTCCACGCTGAACTCCTGGCCCTCAATCTGCGTAGCAGTGAGGCACACGCCGTTGACGGCGATGGAGCCGCCCAACGGCAGGCCCTCGGCGGTGCTTGGCGCTTTCAAGCGCAGGGTGGCGCTGGTTTCGCCCTCGTGTTCGATGGCCAGGACAGTGCCCTGCTCGGCGACGATTCCGGTAAACATCAGTGTCCTCCTGAGACATATTCCGCGGCTTCACTGCCGGGACGGAAATTCGGGGTGGTGTTGGCTTCAGGCCGGGTTGGCCGCAAGTGCAGCCGCAGGTCGTTGCCCAAGGTGCGGACGGAGCCGCGTCCGGCTTCGTCCCAGGCCCAGTGCTGGGCGTCGGCCAGTGTGGAGATGCCCAGGTCGTGGAGGGCCGGCGTTCCGGAACCCAGCAGGGTGGGGGCCAGATAGACGATCAGCTCGTCCACCAGTCCCGCCGCCAGGAAGGTGCTCAGGATGCTCGATCCGCCTTCCACCATGACGTGCCGCACGCCTTGTTCGAACAACAGGGAGAGGGCTTCGGCGGGGTCGCGGGTGGGCAGGTGGAGAAACCGTCCATCGGCGCCCCGGACCGCTGCGTCGTCAGGAACATCCCGTTGGCCCATGACCACCCGCAGCGGTTGGCGGCCGGAGAGGCCACCGTCGGGATCGCGGGCGGTGAGGCGGGGGTTGTCGATCAGGACCGTGCCTGTGCCCACCAGGATTGCATCGATCAGGCCCCGCAAGCCGTGGTTGTCGGCCAGGGATTCCGGGCTCGAAATCCACTGGCTGGTTCCGTCCACCGCCGCAATGCGGCTGTCCAATGTCTGTGCGATGTGCAGGGTGACGAACGGACGCTTGGCGGCAACGGCGTCGAACCATTCCCTGTTGAGCTGGAGCGCCTCGGCTCCTGCCAGCCCGGAGTCAACCTCCACTCCGGCGGAGCGAAGTGTCCGGGCGCCGCCGGCGGCGGGATCATGGGGATCGTCGACGGCATAGATGACCCGGGCAATGCCCGCCGCGATGATCGCCTGGGCGCACGGTCCGGTACGTCCTACGTGGTTGCACGGTTCCAGGGTGACCACCATGGTGGTCCCGGCCAGGTCAACTCCCTGCTTTCGGGCTTCATGGATGGCATCCGCCTCGGCATGCGCGGTCCCCGCGCCCCGGTGGTAGCCAACAGCCAGTTGCTCTCCCGCCGGGCTGAGGATGACGGCACCCACCAAGGGATTGGCGCCCCGGGGGCCTTCCAAGGCCGCGGCCAGGGCGGCGTCCATTGCCGTGCGCTCAGCCTCGCTGAATTCAAGGGAACCGGTCATGACACCGCTCCTGCCGTCGACTGGATCTTTGGCGTTACTGAGCGTTCGCGCTTGTCAGCCCGCCACCAGACGAAGAATCCGGCCAGGGTGAAGAAGCCATAGAACAGGTACATCACGGCGCTTGCGTAGTAACCCGCGCTGAACAGCAGGGGCACCCCTACAATGTCCACCGCAACCCAGATCAACCAGAACTCGGTCCAGCCGCGGGCCATGCCATAGGTAGCCAGGAGCGATCCCATGAACGTCCAGGCATCGGCCCAAACAGGCGGGTACGAACCCAGGGCGTCGAACAAGGGAGTCAACGCTGCCGTACCGGCCACCATGGCGCCCACCAGGGCGATGCGGACCTTGGGGCTTGCCCATCCGGGGACAATGGCGCGTCCGGCAGTGCCGGAGTTGCGGCCTTGCTGCCACCGGTACCAGCCATAAACGGCGACGCCGATGAACATCAGTTGGCGGCCAGCCTGCCCCCAGAGGGTGGCCGGCGCGGCGGCGCCGAAGACGTTGCCCAGGAACACGGTCAGCAGCAGGATGTTGCCAAGAATGCCCACGGGCCAGGCCCAGACTTTACGGCGCATTCCGCCGAGGGCGCTTGCGAGCCCAAAAATATTGCCAAGCACTTCGCGTAGAACAAGCGCAGATCCTCCAACAGGTATCTGTGCTTCGAAGAGCCATCGCAGGAAATCCATGCCGTTCCTTCCCAGTCAGCCGCGATGGCTCCGGGGGTGTACGACAGAGCACGACCGGAACGTCCCCTTGGACGCACACGGCGTGACTGTACGTGCTTCTCCCATCCAGACTTTAACTGTCGGTACCGGAATTCCACCGGTTCAACCGTCTGCCTCCGGTATCCATTGCTGGATTCCCTTGGCGCGCGGGTCGCGGACTATGACCGCCGGTTCGGACTTACACCGACCCCGGAGCACGTATATGTGTGTTGATATTGTGCCACAACCTTGAAGATGGCCGGACTATTCCCGGCCATCTTCGTAACATGCGGAAGCGGACGTCACCGGGTGGCTTGGCCGGCTTTCGAGCCGGCTGTCCGGAGCCGGTCAATGGCGGCCTCCGGATCTTCGTGGCCGTAGACGGCCGAGCCGGCTACGAAGACGTTGGCGCCCGCTTCGGCAGCGCGCACAATGGTCTCCTCCGTGATGCCGCCATCCACCTGGATGGCTACGCCGAGGCCCGAGCCGTCCACGGCCGCGCGGGCCCTGCGGATCTTCGGCAGGGTGACATCCAGGAAAGCCTGGCCGCCAAACCCCGGTTCCACGGTCATGATCAGGAGCATGTCGAGTTCACTGAGCATGTCCAGGTACGGCTCAACCGGCGTAGCGGGCCGCAGCGCCATGCCTGCCTTTGCTCCGCGTGCCCGCAGTTCGCGCGCGAGCTTCACCGGGGCCATCGCTGCCTCGGCGTGGAAGGTCACCGAGGCAACACCGGCGTCGGCGTAGGCAGGTGCCCAGCGGTCGGCGTCGGAAATCATCAGGTGCGCGTCCAGCGGCACCGGGCTGACGGCCTGGATCCGCTGCACGACGGGCAGGCCGAGTGTGAGGTTGGGGACAAAATGGTTGTCCATGACATCCACGTGCACCGCGTCCGCAGTGCTGATGCGCTGGAGTTCGGCCTCGAGGTTGACGAAGTCCGCGGAGAGGATGCTCGGGTTGATACAGCACTGGGACAAGGAATTTCCCCTTCATTTAGGAATGGACGGGCGCGTGCGGGCAGCGGACCCGGTGAGGTCCGCAGCCTGCAGCAACCGGCTACGGCTTCTTGCGGATCAACGCCAGGAACATGGCGTCGGTCTGGTGTACATGCGGCCAAAGTTGCGCCGTCAGTTCGTGACCGGCGTCCAAGTGGCCGGTGAGGCTGACAGCGTCAAGTGCGCTGCCGGCGTCGAGCAACTCAAGGTCCGCGCGCTTGGCCAGGACGTCCCCGACGACGGCGGTTGTTTCCGCAGGGTGCGGCGAGCACGTGACGTATCCCACCACTCCGCCGGGCTTCACGGCGTCGATGGCCGAGTTCAAGAGTTCCCGCTGGAGCGGACCCAAATCGGCCACATCCTTGGGGGCACGGCGCCAGCGGGACTCGGGGCGCCGGCGAAGGGCCCCCAGTCCGCTGCAGGGAACGTCCACCAACACCCGGTCAAAGGACCCGGGCTGTTCGGAGCCCACTTCCCTGCCGTCGCCGGTCCGGACGGTCCACGAGTCCTGGGGAACGGCGGACAAAGCCTGTTGGACCAACTTGGCGCGGTGCGGCGCGGGTTCGTTCGCCAGGAGGGTTGCTCCACCTTGGTGGGCCAATGCCGCCAACAACGCTGCCTTGCCACCTGGTCCTGCGCAGAGGTCCAGCCAACGCTCGCCCCCGGCCGTTCCTGTGTCCACAACGGCGTCCGCCACAGCACGGGCAACCAGTTGTGATCCAACGTCCTGGACCCGCGTGGTCCCCGCACGGACGGATTCGAGCCTGCCGAGGTCGCCACCGGACGAAAGCGCGGAGCCTTCCACCAGTTCACCCGGGGTGGCGCCCAGTTCAAGTGCTTCGTCCAGGCTGCCTACGCCAGGCAGCGCGACGAGGTTTACCACCGGCGCGGCGTTGTCCGCCTCCAGCAGGGATTCGATCTCGGATACGGGCCGGCCGTGGTTCACCAAGGACTGGCGCAACGCCCGGACAATCCACTCCGGGTGGGCATGGCGCAATGCGGCGACCTTGGTCGCATCGTCCTCCTGGTCCAGCAGCACGTCCAGCCACTCCTGGAGCGAGCGGGCCGTCACTTTTCGAAGGACGGCGTTAATGAGCGACGACGGTCCGGCGCCGATCACGGCACGGGCCAGGCCCACCGTCTGGTCCAGGGCCGCATGGGCCGGGACACGCATGGACAGCAACTGGTGGGCACCGATCCGGAGGGCATCAAGGATGGCGGGGTCGAGTTGCTCCAGGGGACGGTCGACGCAACGGGCCAGGATGGCGTCGTAGGTGCCTTGGCCCCGCAAGGCCCCGTAACTCAGTTCGGTAGCGAAGCCGGCATCCCTGCGGTCCAGCCGGTGCTCGCGGATGCGCGCCGGGAGGACCAGGTTGGCGTAGGCGTCCTCCGAAGCAACCGCCCGAAGCACCTCGAAGGCAACCAAACGGGCAGGATCCGCCCGTCTGGTGCGCTGCGACGGGGCACTGGAGGAGAACCCTTTCTGCGGGCCCCTGTTCCGTTCCCTGCCTTGGGCGTTGCGCTTGCTGTCGCCGCGGGGACCTTGTTTCCCGGAGGCGGCTTGGCTCCGGCGGCCATCCCGGTTTCCGCCGCTGTTGGGGCCTCGGCGGCCTGACTCACTCATTCGAAAACCACTTTCCCGGCTGCTGCCAAGCCGCGGGCCCAGTCGGCCGGCGGCATCATTTTCTTTCCTGCGGGCTGGATGCGGCCCAGTTCAACGGCATGGGAGCCCGTACCTACCAGGACAGACTTACCTTCAGCCCGGACCACGCCGGGATCCAGGTCCTTGACGTCGGGACGCAAGGACACCGGTTCCAGCTTGATCCGCTGGCCGTCCAAGGTGGTCCATGCGCCCGGCTCGGGGGTGACCCCACGGGACCGTCGCTGCAAAGCAAGAGCTGGCTGCTGCCAGTCCAGTTTGCCGTCCTCCAGGCTGAGCTTTGGTGCCAGGGAGATGTCGCCTGACTGAGCCTGTGGAGCGGCTTGGCCGGCGTCGATAGCGGACAGGGTCTGGCATAACAGCACAGCACCGCTGTCGGAAAGCCGGCCCAGGAGATCACCGGCAGTATCGTCGTCGCGAACCGTTTCGGTCAGGGTTCCGAAGACCGGGCCGGTGTCCAGACCCTCTTCCAAGCGGAAGGTAGCGGCACCCGTGACATCGTCGCCCGCGATGATGGAGCGCTGTACCGGCGCCGCGCCCCGCCAGGCAGGGAGCAGTGAGAAGTGGAGGTTCACCCAACCATGGGTTGGAACGTCAAGGGCTGCGCGCGGAACGATGCCGCCGTAGGCCACAATGGCGGCCACGTCCGGTGCGATGGCCGCAATTTTCGCCGTGACCTCGGCGTCCACTTTTGCCGCACGGATGACTTCGATGCCCAGTTCTTCAGCGCGGGCCGCCACGGGCGAGGGGGTCAGCACCCGCTTGCGTCCCAGCGGAGCGTCCGGCCGGGTCAGTACGGCCACAACATCGAACCCCGTGTTGACCAAAGCATTGAGGGAAGGAACAGCAACCGCCGGCGTTCCGGCGAACAGTACCCTCACTCCGGAATCCCGAAGCTGCCGCCACCAAAGCTGGAACCCACTGACGTGGCCCGCTTGGAAGCGGTCTGCTCAGTAACCGCGTGGTAGTTGCCGTTGCGGATGGCCCGCAGTGCCGCCTTGCGGTCCTCACCTTCCAAACGATCGGTGTACAGGACTCCGTCCAAATGATCGTTCTCATGCTGGAAACACCGCGCCAGCATTCCCTCGGCCTCCACCGTGACCGGATTGCCGTTGAGGTCCACGCCAGTGACCGTGGTGGCGCGGTGGCGGCGAACCGGGAAGCCAAGTCCTGGAATGGACAGGCAACCCTCAACCTCATCCGGTTGGAAGTCTTCGCTGTTGTCCAGGACAGGATTGATGATGTGTCCCTCCGCCCCGCCGATGCGGTAGGTGAACACCCGCTGGCTTACGCCTACTTGCGGGGCTGCCAGGCCTGCGCCGTCAACATCTTCCATCGTGTCCATCATGTCGGCCACCAGCTTGGCGAGTTCCGGTCCGAAGTCGGTGACGGGATCCGCCACGGTGCGCAACACCGGATCCCCGATGATTCGGATACTCAAAATTGCCATCTGCTGTCTGTCCTCACGATCGTCTGCCTCTGGTCCGGATGCTGCGGAGCCTTAGCCAGTTTAGTTGAGAGGAAGGATCAGGAGCTTGGTCCGGTTTAGTTGCCTGCGGCGCCGGCACCGATCCTGACGCCGGAGGCGGCAAGGGGTGGCGGGGCGATCGGCAGGAGGGCCTGCCCGGCGGCCGAGACATCGGCGGACATTTCCCACACCCGCCGCAAAGCACAGAACTTCCACCAGTGGTGTTTGAGGACCTCAGGGTTGGCCCGCTGCGGTCGGACCTCCGTTTCGCCGATTGCGACGGCCAGGAGCATGGGATTCTCACCAAATTTCCATTGCTCCCACTCCCCCGCCACGGGATCCACCAGGCTTTCCTCGGCCTTCATGCCCGCCACCAACTGCATGACTACCTTGTCATCGAGGGCTTTGACGGTGCCGTCCCGGGAGGTTCCCTTGGTCTTGTAGTCAATCAGGCAAATGCGGCCGTTGATCCGGGCCACCAGGTCCAGTGTCCCGGCGTAGCCCACGCTCTTGTTCCACACCGTTATTTCCGGCGCAAGGGGCTCAACGCCGTACAGCTCCCACCATTCGTCGAACCTTGCGGCAAAGGCCTGCTCACCATTGGCCGCGAGTTCGTCCCTGCACTCCTGCATGCGGTGCGGGCGTCCCAGGGCGCGCAATGCCACCTGCTCACAATACGTATGGACACGGTCCCCACGTGCGGCAGCCTCGTCCCGGTATGTTTCCGCGGCCTTCGATGCCTTGTTCACTGCCTGCCTGATCCGGGCGGGGCTCCCGATGAGCGCAGGCAATTCCGGATCGGCCGCCAGGCTGCTTGCTCCCATGAAACTGAACCAGCCGTCAAGGGAATGCGCCTGCTGCGCAATGACAGTTGTTATGGAAGGCACCGAAAACTGTTCCGTAGTGGAACGGGCGTACATTCGGCCGTAGTCAGTAGCGTGGGCAAGCAGTGGAGCGGTCATACAAAGACTCTGACACAGAGCACCGACAGAATGCGCGCCCACTCCCGGAACCCGCCCGGAGGAACGAAAGAACCCCGCCGGACTGGATACCAGTCCGGCGGGGTTCCGTTGGTGGGCGATACTGGGTTCGAACCAGTGACCTCTTCGGTGTGAACGAAGCGCGCTACCACTGCGCCAATCGCCCGGGTGCTCGTGCATCAACTGCCCGGTGCATATAGAAGACTAGCCCACGCTGCCGGGAATGCAAAACGGGTTGGCCGGTTCGAACTACATGCGTGGAATTACAGCAGTGAAAGTCCCAATATTCCCCGCAAATTCAAGGATCCAGCCCCCATTGCCGGGAAATCGGCGAGCTCGATTTGGAGTTTGCTGGAACCTCCTATAGAGTCTTTACTCGTCGGAAAGCGACGGAATGCCTGAAGGGCGGTCCGGAGCGAACCACAATGCGGACGTAGCTCAGCTGGTAGAGCACCACCTTGCCAAGGTGGATGTCGCGAGTTCGAATCTCGTCGTCCGCTCGCAAGGCACTGTCAGGCATGAATTCCCCGGAATCCTGCTTACACGGTGGGTTGGCCGAGAGGCGAGGCAGCGGCCTGCAAAGCCGTATACACGGGTTCGAATCCCGTACCCACCTCGGTGAAAACCATGCCTTCCAGGTCATTCTGGATGCATGGGCGATTGGCGCAGCGGTAGCGCGCTTCCCTGACACGGAAGAGGTCACTGGTTCGATCCCAGTATCGCCCACCAAAACAAGGCAACTTGTTTGTTGTTGGAAGCCCGGTAGCAACCAGGCATACAACATGTGCGGACGTAGCTCAGCTGGTAGAGCACCACCTTGCCAAGGTGGATGTCGCGAGTTCGAATCTCGTCGTCCGCTCTCCTTATCAAAGGACCCGGCAACGGGCGATTGGCGCAGCGGTAGCGCGCTTCCCTGACACGGAAGAGGTCACTGGTTCGATCCCAGTATCGCCCACCAAAACAAGGCAACTTGTTTGTT